>NZ_JBEPBI010000140.1:0-20658 GCF_040299045.1 Streptomyces sp. NPDC001027 | reverse complement strand
GGGACGACGGCGAAGGGCGCCCTGAGATCTCAGGGCGCCCTTCGCCGTCGTCCCCCTGTGCCGGCTCAGTCGCCGGCGGCGTCCTTGCGGACCGACAGCAGGTCCTCGAGCTGTTCCTCTCGTGCCTGGGCGGCGACGAAGAGCAGTTCGTCGCCCGGCTCCAGGGAGTCCTCCCGGGTCGGCGTGAGAACCCGGTTGCCGCGGATGATGGTGACCAGCGAGGTGTCCTCCGGCCACTCCACGTCGCCGACCTGGGTGCCGGCCAGGGCCGACTCCTCCGGGAGGGTCAGTTCGACGAGGTTGGCGTCGCCGTGGCTGAAGCGCAGCAGCCGCACCAGGTCGCCGACGCTCACCGCCTCCTCGACCAGGGCGGACATCAGGCGCGGGGTGGACACGGCCACGTCCACGCCCCAGGACTCGTTGAAGAGCCACTCGTTCTTCGGGTTGTTGACCCGGGCCACGACGCGCGGGACGCCGTACTCCGTCTTGGCCAGCAGCGAGACGACCAAGTTGACCTTGTCGTCGCCGGTCGCGGCGATGACGACGTTGCAGCGCTGCAGGGCCGCCTCGTCCAGTGAGGTGATCTCGCAGGCGTCGGCCAGCAGCCACTCCGCCTGGGGGACGCGCTCGACCGAGATGGCCGTCGGCGCCTTGTCGACGAGGAGGACCTCGTGGCCGTTCTCCAGCAGCTCACCGGCGATCGAGCGGCCGACGGCGCCGGCTCCGGCAATGGCGACCCTCATCGGTGACCGTCCTCCTTCGGGCCTTCGGCGAACGACGCCTCGACCTTCTCGACCTCGTCGGTGCGCAGCATCACATGCACCAGGTCGCCCTCCTGGAGGACCGTCTGCGAGCTGGGCAGGATGGCCTCGCCGAGCCGGGTCAGGAACGCCACGCGGACGCCCGTCTCCTCCTGCATCGTGCTGATCTTGTGACCGACCCAGGACGCGGCGGCGTGCACCTCGGCCAGCTGGACGCCCCCGGTGGGGTCGCGCCACAGCGGCTCGGCGCCCGACGGCAGCAGCCGGCGCAGCATCTGGTCGGCCGTCCAGCGGACGGTGGCGACGGTGGGGATGCCCAGGCGCTGGTAGACCTCCGCGCGGCGCGGGTCGTAGATGCGGGCGGCGACGTTCTCGATGCCGAACATCTCACGGGCCACGCGGGCGGCGATGATGTTCGAGTTGTCGCCGCTGGAGACGGCCGCGAACGCGCCGGCCTCCTCGATGCCCGCCTCGCGCAGCGTGTCCTGGTCGAAGCCGACCCCGGTGACCCGACGGCCGCCGAAACCGGAGCCCAGTCGTCGGAAGGCGGTGGGGTCCTGATCGATCACAGCGACCGTGTGCCCCTGTTGCTCCAGGGTCTGCGCGAGAGCGGAGCCCACTCTGCCGCAGCCCATGATGACGATGTGCACGACCGTCCTTCCGAGGGTCAAGAAGTAAAGAAGTCCATAAATTTCTCGCCTGGCTGGGAACAGGGTCTCAGACCGCCGCCCAAGCTACACAGGCACGGTCGTCACAGGGCACCCCCGTGCACGGTCCGCGGGGCGCGGGGGAGGGCGGTTCAGCGCCGGCTGATGCTCCACAGACTCAGGAACGTAAGAACTCCCAAGCCTGCCAAGGCTCCTACGGCGCCGATGAGCTCCGCGGTCATGTGCATGGACCCTCCGGGGGGCGGCTGTGGGCGGGGAATTGTCATATAGACATGGCGACCGTCGCGGTCGTGGAATCCCCAGCCGCCGACCGGCCGATTTCACCCGGGAGGCAGACGCGCCACGCCGTCACCCGGCTGAGCCCGGGGGAGGGTGGGCGCTCCCGTGTTCGAAGCCCTACGATCCTCTGTTGTGTCCAAACTGACCGACGTGCCCAAACGGATCCTGATCGGGCGCGCACTGCGCAGTGATCGGCTCGGAGAAACGCTCCTGCCGAAGCGCATCGCTCTGCCCGTCTTCGCCTCCGACCCGCTGTCCTCCGTGGCCTACGCGCCTGGGGAGGTACTGCTGGTCCTGTCCATCGCGGGCGTGTCGGCCTACCACTTCAGCCCGTGGATCGCCCTCGCGGTCGTCGTGCTGATGTTCACGGTGGTCGCCTCCTACCGGCAGAACGTCCACGCCTACCCGAGCGGCGGCGGCGACTACGAGGTGGCCACCACCAACCTCGGCCCCAAGGCCGGACTGACCGTCGCGAGCGCGCTGCTCGTCGACTACGTCCTCACGGTGGCCGTCTCCATCGCCTCAGGCATCGAGAACCTCGGCTCCGCCATCCCGTTCGTCGTCGAACACAAGGTGGCCTGCGCGGTCGCCGTCATCGTGCTGCTGACGCTGATGAACCTGCGCGGCGTCAAGGAGTCCGGCAAGCTCTTCGCCATCCCGACCTATGTCTTCGTCGCCGGCGTCTTCATCATGATCGCCTGGGGCGCCTTCCGCGGGGTGGTGCTCGGCGACACCATGCGGGCGCCGACCGCCGAGTACACGATCAAGGCCGAGCACCAGGGCCTGGCCGGTTTCGCCCTGGTCTTCCTGCTGCTCCGCGCCTTCTCCTCCGGCTGTGCGGCGCTCACCGGCGTGGAGGCGATCTCCAACGGCGTGCCCGCCTTCCGCAAGCCCAAGTCGAAGAACGCGGCGAGCACGCTCGCGGCGATGGGCCTGCTGGCCGTCACCATGTTCTGCGGGATCATCGTCCTGGCCCTGGTCACCGACGTGCGGATGGCCGAGAACCCGGCCGCCGACCTGCTGCACAACGGCGTCGCCGTCGGCTCCGGGTACGTCCAGAACCCGGTGATCACGCAGGTCGCCGAGGCCGTCTTCGGCAAGGGCAGCTTCCTGTTCATCGTGCTCGCCGCGGCCACCGCGCTGGTGCTGTTCCTGGCGGCGAACACCGCCTACAACGGCTTCCCGGTGCTCGGCTCGATCCTCGCCCAGGACCGCTACCTGCCGCGCCAGCTGCACACCCGCGGCGACCGCCTCGCCTTCTCCAACGGCATCGTGCTGCTGGCCGGCGCTGCCACCCTGCTGGTCGTCATCTACGGCGCCGACTCCACCCGGCTGATCCAGCTCTACATCGTCGGTGTGTTCGTGTCCTTCACGCTCAGCCAGACCGGCATGGTCCGGCACTGGAACCGCCTGCTGGCGACCGAGAACGACCCGGTCAAGCGCCGTCACATGGTCCGCTCGCGGGCGATCAACACCTTCGGCGCCTTCTTCACCGGCCTGGTCCTGGTCGTCGTCCTCGGCACCAAGTTCACGCACGGAGCCTGGGTCGCCCTGCTCGGCATGGTGATCTTCTACGGGACGATGACCGCCATCCGCCGCCACTACGACGGCGTCGCCGCCGAGATCGCCGCCCCCGAGGGCCCCAGCGACGACAGCGTCCGGCCCTCGCGCGTCCACTCGGTGCTGCTCATCTCCAAGATCCACAGGCCGACGCTGCGCGCCCTCGCCTACGCCAAGCTGATGCGCTCCGACACCCTGGAGGCGCTGACCGTCAACGTCGACCCGGCCGAGACGAAGACGCTGCGCGACGAGTGGGAGCGGCGCGGGATCGACGTGCCGCTGAAGGTCCTGGACTCGCCCTACCGTGAGGTCACCCGGCCGGTCATCGAGTACGTGAAGAGCCTGCGCCGGGAGTCGCCGCGCGACGCCGTGTCGGTGATCATCCCGGAGTACGTGGTCGGTCACTGGTACGAGCACCTGCTGCACAACCAGAGCGCCCTGCGGCTGAAGGGCCGGCTGCTGTTCACGCCGGGCGTCATGGTCACGTCGGTCCCCTACCAGCTGCAGTCCTCCGAGGCGGCGAAGAAGCGGGCGCGCAGGCGCCAGGAGTGGAACGCTCCCGGTTCGGTGCGACGCGGACCGCTGCAGGAGGGGCGTCCGAAGGAGCCGTCGGCCCCGCGCAGCCGACCGGGCTCCGGCGACGCCGAGGGCTCCCCGGGGCCGGACGCGAAGGACTGACCCGCGTTCCGCGCGGGCGCCCGTTCCGTGCGGGCGCTCGTTCCGCGCGGACCCCGGCCCCCGCGCCCCGGCGCGTGGTGAACGGCCGGACGACAGCCACGTAGACTGGTGGGCTGTTGTCCGGCCGTTCCTCGTTCGACGTTGTGGAGTCACCCCGCCATGCAGGCAGAACCGAAGAATCCGCAGGCGGTGTCACTCGTCGGGCAGGAGTACGAGGTCGAGGTCGGCCCCGTCGCCCACGGCGGCCACTGCATCGCCCGGACCGACGCCGGCCAGGTCCTGTTCGTCCGGCACACGCTGCCCGGCGAGCGGGTGATGGCCCGGGTGACGGAGGGCGAGGAGGGCGCGCGGTTCCTCAGGGCGGACGCCGTGCAGATCCTCCAGGCGTCCAAGGACCGCGTCGAGGCTCCCTGCCCGTACGCCGGTCCCGGCCGCTGCGGCGGCTGCGACTGGCAGCACGCCAAGCCCGGCGCCCAGCGCCGCCTCAAGGGCGAGGTCATCGCCGAGCAGCTGCAGCGGCTCGCGGGCCTCACGCCCGAGGAGGCCGGCTGGGACGGCACCGTGATGCCCGCCGAGGGCGACAAGCTGCCCGCGGGCCAGGTGCCCCAGTGGCGGACCCGCATGCAGTACGCGGTGGACGCCGACGGCAACGCCGGTCTGCGACGCCACCGCTCCCACGAGGTCGAGCCGATCGAGCACTGCATGATCGCCGCGCAGGGCGTCAGCGAGCTGGGCATCGAGGAGCGCGACTGGTCCGGCATGGCCTCCGTCGACGCCATCGCCGCGACCGGCTCCCAGGACCGCATGGTGATCCTCGAACCCCGGCCCGGCGCCCGCCTTCCCCTGGTCGAGCTCGACAGGCCCGTCTCCGTCATGCGCGTCGAGGAGCACGACGGCGGCATCCACCGCGTCCACGGCCGCGCGTTCGTGCGGGAGCGGGCCGACGGCCGCACCCACCGCGTCGGCAGCGGCGGCTTCTGGCAGGTCCACCCGCAGGCCGCCGACACCCTCGTCAAGGCCGTCATGCAGGGCCTGCTGCCGCGCAAGGGCGACATGGCGCTCGACCTGTACTGCGGCGTCGGCCTCTTCGCCGGTGCGCTCGCCGACCGGCTCGGCGACAAGGGCGCGGTCCTCGGCATCGAGTCCGGCAAGCGCGCCGTCGAGGACGCCCGGCACAACCTCGCCGGCTTCGACCGGGTGCGGATCGAGCAGGGCAAGGTGGAGAGCGTCCTTCCCCGGACCGGGATCACCGAGGTCGACCTCATCGTCCTCGACCCGCCGCGCGCGGGCGCGGGCAAGAAGACGGTGGAGCACCTGTCGTCGCTGGGCGCGCGGAGGATCGCCTACGTGGCCTGCGACCCGGCCGCGCTGGCCCGGGACGTGGCCTACTTCCGGGACGGCGGATACCGGGTGCGGACCCTGCGGGCGTTCGACCTGTTCCCGATGACGCATCACGTGGAGTGCGTGGCGATTCTGGAGCCTGCCCAAAAGGGGCTCTGACCTGCGGTTTTCGTGGGTTTTTCAGGTGTGGCCAGTGGTGCTCGACCTGTTTCCCGAAGTTCACCGCGTGGAGCATGTTGTAGGTTCCCGCCACGTGTCTCACCTGCGGGTTCGTAGCGGAGGCGTGGGTCCAGAACGTTCTGCCCCCTGTAAGAGACGGGTTCGGGAGAGGTCTTGACGCTCTTTCGACGCTGTTTCTGACGGAGCGTGAGGTGGTCGTCCTGAATCAGATGGCGCCGGTCAATCGGCTTGTCGGGCTAACCCGTCGAGCAGCGCGCCAGGGCTGTTCTTCGGGCTCGGGTCATACGGCTACAGGTCTCGGGTTGACGTGTGCAGATTGCGCCGGCCTCGTTACCCTGTGTCGCAAGGAGTGCCGAGGTGCGCGGGGGGCAGGGATGAGCACGGGGGATGCGGTGCGTCCGGCCGCGGTGGAGCGGGGGATTGCGTTCGCCGATGTGCTCTTCTCTCTGGAGGACATCCCAGAAGGAGCCGTCGTACCGGAGCCGGAGGGACTTGGCTGCGACTGAGGCAGCGGTCGACCGAACTCTCGGGAGCGGTATTCCGGTCCGGATTACTCGGTGCGAATTCGCACACCTGATCTCTCGGGCAATCCGCGAAAAGGGAAGAGGATCCCTCGATTCCGCGCCGTCGAAGCCCCTGACCTCATCATCAGGGACGGCCAGAAAACGCCAGCGAACCGGCCCTGCAGCTCAGGTATTGTCATCCAGGCGCTCCGGTGAGGACGGTGGGTGGAGTTCTGGGGGGAAACATCCGTGGGCGAGCGGCTCGGTTTCAAGATCCTTGGGCCCCTGTCGGTGACTGCGAACGGCCGTGCGCTCACCGTCGGCGGTGCGCGCCAGCGAACGGTCCTGGCTCTGCTGCTGCTCAACCCTGGCCGGATCGTACCTGTCGACACACTCGTCGACGGTGTCTGGAACAGTGGCCCGCCCGCCACCGCCCGCACGCAGATCGCGATCGTGATCGCCGCCCTGCGCAAGGCCTTCAAGGCCGAGGGCGTCACCGAGGACGTCATCGTCACCGCCCACCCCGGATACGTCCTCAGATCCGAGGGGCACGCGGTCGACTCGGTGGACTTCGCCCGGCTGGTCAAGGACGCCGAGACGGCTGTGGAGCAGGGCCGGCACGCCGACGCGGCCGACAGCTACGCGCATGCCCTCGCCCTGTGGACGGGCCCCGCCTTCGCCGGTATCGCCGGCCCGTTGGTGGAGGACGAGGCCGCCCGGCTTGAAGGACACCGTCTCAACGCCTATGACGACGCCACCTCCGTCCTGCTGGAACTCGGCAACCACCAGGACCTCGTACCGGAGTTGGCGGCAGTCGTGCGGGAGCATCCGTTGCGCGAGCGCACCCGGCACCATCTGATGCTCGCGCAATACCGGTCCGGGCGGCGGGCCGAGGCGATGGGCACCTTCCGGGAGGCGCGCTCCCAGTGCATCGAGGAACTCGGCATGGAGCCGGGCCCCGACCTCCAGGAACTGCACGACGCGATCCTGCGCGACGACCCCTCCCTCGCCCCCGCGCCGCCGGTCGTCACCGCCGACGTGCTGCGCTCCCACTCCGTCATCGTCCCTTCCGAACTTCCGCCGGACGTGCCCGGCTTCACCGGCCGCGAGCCCGAACTGGCGGTACTGGAGCTGCTGGTGGCGGACCGGGACCGGCAACAGGGGCCCGCCTTCGCGCTGATCACCGGCATCGCGGGCGTCGGCAGGACCGGCCTTGCGGTCCGCTGGGCCCACCGGGTCGCCGCCCACTTCCCGGACGGACGGCTCTTCGCCGACCTGCGCGGCTACGACGAGGAGCACGAGCCGACCGTCGCCGCCGACGTCATCAGCCGGTTCCTGCGTTCGCTGGGCGTGCCCAGTGATTCAGACACCGCCGGAGATGGAGGCGCTCGTCGCGCTGTACCGCAGCGTGCTCGCCGAGCGGCAGGTGCTCGTCGTCCTGGACAACGTCCGCTCCTATGCGCAGCTGCGCACCCTGCTGCCCGGCAGCAGGCGCTGTGCCGTGCTGGTCACCAGCCGGGATCAGCTGGAGGAACTGGTCACGTGGCCGCAGGAAGCCCGGGTGCACCTCGGCGTGCTGCCCGAGCCGGAGGCCGTGGAACTGCTCGGACGGATCGTCGGCACCGAACGCATCGCCTCCGCCCGCGCCGACACCGTCAGGCTGGCCGAGCTGTGCGACCGGCTGCCGCTGGCACTGCGCATCGCCGCCTACGCCCTGCTGGGACTGGGGGAGAGCCGCCTGGGCGCGGACGAGGTGGAGGCCGCCGCGACCACGCTGACCGAGGCGCTGGAGATCGTCGAACACATCGACTCCCCCCTCGTCGACGGCCGGATCAACCTCGTCCTCGGCGACACGCTGCGCCGGTTGGGCCGCCATGACGCGGCGCGGGAACGGCTGACCGCCGCCCACGACGTGTTCGTCCGCGTCGACGCCCCGCAGTGGCGCGCGGAGGCGGAACGCGCGCTGGCCCGGCTGGAGATAGAGGAAGGCTGACGCCGGGCGCCGGCAGGGCGGGGAGGGCCGGGGAGCCCGGGTCCTCCTGTGCCGTTGTAGACGACCGATACCCCACCGATATGCGGGCTGCCTGCGTTCAGCCGGTACCACTGCCAGCCGAAACGTTTCTCGCCGCTCGGACTCGGCGTCCTCGACCTCGCCGTCGGCAAGCACGTCCACGACCGGCTGCTCGACTCCGGTGAACTCGCCGTGGAGCAGGACTTCTCCCACGAGCTGCGCCGCTACGGCTGACCATCGCCCGCCACCTTTCGATGACGGGGCACACCTGTGACCACACTGCTCGACTCACCGCCTTGAGCGGCCGGCGCACCACGCCGGTCCCTCACCATCCAGGTCGACGAGATCGTCCTGCCCCCGCACGACCCGCTGGACCTGCTGTCAGAGGACGGTCGAACCTCCGTCCAGGATAAGGTCCTGCCCCACAGCGAAGGCGGAGGCGTCGGAGGCCAGGTACACGACGGCTTCCGCGACCTCCTCGGGCAGACCCATGCGGCCCAGCGGTATGCCGGCGCTGATCCCCTCCAGGACCGCCGCCTGCACGGCGGGGTCCTCGATGCCGAGCTTGGAGTAGAGCGGGGTGTCCACCGGGCCGGGGCTGACCGCGTTGAACCGGATGCCGTGCGACTTGAAGCAGGTCCGCGTTCCACGACCGCATCAGGGAGGAGACAGCCGCCTTCGTCGCGGCGTAGGCGTTCGCCTGCCCGTAGCCGCGGTGCACGCTGGCGGACGCGTTGAGGATGACCGAGGACGGGTTGGCCAGCACCGGCACCAGGGCCTGCGTGAGGAAGAAGACGCTCTTGACGTTGATGTCGAAGAGCCGGTCGAAGCTGTCCTCCGTGTGGTCCTCGAACGACGGCCAGTCCGAGACGCCGGCGTTCAGGAACGCCACGTCCAGACCCCCGCCTTCGCCATCACCAACGAGATCGTGCTGATGGCCCTGGGCCTCGGTATCGGCGCCATGTACGTCCGTTCGCTCACGGTCTACCTGGTCCGCCAGGGCACCCTGGACGACTACGTCTACCTGGAGCACGGCGCGCACTACGCGATCGGCGCCCTGGCTGTCATCCTGCTCGTCACGATCCAGTATGAGATCCACGAGCTCATCACTGGTTCCGTTGGCGTCATCCTGGTCCTTCTGGTCCTTCTGGTCCTTCTGGTCCTCGGTCCGCCGCAACAAGGCGATCGAGGCGGCTGGCCTGACGGACGGCGAGGAGAAGAAGCAGGTCTCCACCCTGGCGTGAAGGCCGGCAGAGAGCGGCAGACGCAGCCCTTCCCAGTGTCGGATCAGGTCATGACGACTGCTCCGGCGCAGGGAACTGCCGACGGCCCACCCTTCGCCGTCCTGCCCGAAGCCGAATCTTGCGTAGCCGAAGTCTGGGACCTTCGAGGAGCCGCGCATCCCGGTGCGAACTGATCGGGGATTCGGCGTCGAACAACGTCTTCGGCAACACGACGTCATTGCTGGTGACCGTGAACGAGTTGCTCCCGCTCGTACGCCCGGTATCCGGGGCGGCCCCGGTGGGAGCTGGTGATCGAGGACCTGCCGTTCGGTCCGCTCGGGATTGTCCCCCATGGTGATCAGCAAGGTGGCTCGTACGATCGTCTGCAGAGCAGTGCTTCCACACGGCGGTTCGGTTCATGAAGGAGCCGGGCGCGCACGTGGTGAAGCTGCAGGGCATTGCGGAAGTGGTGCCGCAGCTGGAGCTGTTGACCCGCTGCAGAGTTCAAACCTCTGGTCCGCCGCCGGTCTCGCCGTGGCCCGCCACGACTCCCCGAGACCGCCGAGCTGCTCGCCTCACCGACACTCCCCCGCAGGACGAACATTCTGCTGCCCTGGACGGGGGCGGATGGCGCCGACGCCTGCTACCTGCCGCTGCCGAATCCGCTCACCACGAACATGCGGTGAGCACCCGGCGGCCCGGCCAGTGTGCCGCGCGACATGACCAATGTTCGCTGCATGGCTCCGGCGCGCTCCCTACGCGGCGTGTACCCACTTCAGGGCAGACGCGCGGAGTCCCTCGATCGTCCGTCGGACGTCCGCGACCGGCGCGCAGTGGCCCGGCCGTGCGGTCATGGCCATGGCCAGGCTCCGGCGGGCCAGCTCGCCGTCGCCCGGGGACCAGACGGAACGCTTCTCGAGATCCATGAGCGCGTAGTCGACGCCTCCCTCGGCCGCGACGCCCAGTTCCGCGAGGGCGTCCTTGGCCGCGGCGACGACGACAGCGCCGCAGAGCCTCGCCGCGACGCCGGCCTCGCCCTCGTCGGCGGCGCGCTCCGCGAGCGTGAGAACGGCGTCGGAGCCGCTGCCCAGCGCGTTCATGTCGTGCGTCAGGAACAGACCGCGGATGTCCTCCATGACGACGTCCAGGTACAGCTGCCGGTAGAACGACGGGCAGGCACAGTCCCGTACGTCTGCCCGCCACCAGTAGTTGACCGAGACCGAGGCTTCGTCCTGGGCGGAGACCTGGTGCCACCAGAAGGCCGGAAGGAAGAGCAGGTCACCCGGCTCGACCACGGCCTCCCAGTACTCCGCCTGCTCGAACCTGGGGAACTGCTGCAGGTCGGGGGCCTTCAGGTCGACGCGGCTCAGGTGCCGGGTGCGGATGTCGAGCGGACCCGGGTAGAGCAGGTCGCTCTGGTCCGGGTTGAAGAGCAGGAATCGCTTCGTCCCGTCGAGCTGCGCGAATAGGTTGTGCATGTTGTCGTAGTGCAGGGGGGTGTTCGACGCGCCCGAGGCCATCCACAGGTTGATGTCGGTGATGGCCGCGGCCGGAACGCACGGGGGGACGACGAGTTCGCCGTGCAGCTCGGGAAGCCTGTCGGCGATCGACATCTGCTGCATGCTGAGCCGGCGGCCGGACCGCGTGTCGCGGAACTCGGCGGCGAGCCGAGATCCGCGCATGTGCTCGTAGCGCAGACCCTCGCGTGCGTCCAGATTGTACCGGAACGCGCCGTCCGCCTCCGCGATGCTGACGGGCATCTCGCGGTCGCCCAGACGCTCGGAAATGTACTCGGGAGTCCACTTCTGCATGGCGTCGAGCGCGTCGGTGCCGCGGATCACCAGCGGGGTCGTGGTGAGGACCGAAGCGCGGGTGAGGGGTTCTTCGGGCAACGAGGAAACGATGTCCACGTGTCCCAGCGAGCGGGCTCCCGGCATGACAGCTTTCCCTTCCGAAGGAAACGTGTGCGGAAGAACCGATGCCTGGGTCCGTCCGTCACCGGGCTTCGGGCGATCCGAACCACGATGTTCGACAGAGGTGTTCATGTCGAGGCGTGAGTGTCCGAACACCCGCCGAGTCCCCGATCCGGTCGTTCAACCGGCGCATCCGCTGCAGTTGATCGGGCTGACGAAGGTGGCGACCCGCCCGCCCGCTGCGGCAGACTCCAGGAGAACCGAGCCCGGGCCTGCTCGATCGTGCGGAGACACGGAATCCATGGCGGGCGCTCACCGCCCGGTGCGAGGACCGGGGGCCGCCCCGGACACGCGGGCGCAGAACATCCCCGCGTCGTCCCGGGTACCCGCAGACAACCCACACCGGCGCATCGCGTACCGCTTCGGAAGGAACACCCCACGCTTGAGCCACAGCACAGCACTCACCGGCCCGCGCAAGACAGCGGTCGCGATGGCCCAGCCCCTTCCATCCGTAATCCCGGCGCAGCGGCGATGGCGCGCACCGCATGTCCAGCTGCCGACACAGTTCAGGCCGCGCTGAGCGGTTCGGGCATTACTTGCCGGCAGCCGGATTCGCGGATCTCGCCCGCGCCCGCCCGCCCGTTCGCCCGCGCGGAGAGGAGAGTCCCGTGAATCCGACGCTCGAACCCAGCGTGCTCCATCTGCTGCGCCGCCACGCAACCGAGCGGCCCGACCGGACCGCCGTGACGTTCGTCCACGACCACGACGCGCCCGACGGCGCGCGGAGCCTGACCTACGCCGAGTTGGATACGGAGGCCCGCCGCGTCGCGTCCTGGCTGCAGGAACGCTGTGCCCCCGGCGACCGGGCACTGCTGCTGCACCCGGCCGGGCTGCCGTTCGTCACCGCCTTCCTCGGCTGCCTCTACGCCGGGGTCGTCGCGGTGCCCTCACCGATGCCGGGTCAGTTCCAGTACCAGCAGCGCCGCGTGACGAAAATCGCCAACGACGCGGACCTGAGCGTGGCACTCACCGACGTCGGCCAGCTGCACGAGGCACAGCAGTGGGCCGCCGGCAGCGGAGTCGATCTGCCCGTCGCGGCCAGCGACGCCCCCGACTTCGGCGACGGTGGGAGCTGGCGCGACCACAGCGCCACCGCCCAGGACCTGGCGCTGCTGCAGTACACCTCCGGCTCGACGGGCGACCCCAAGGGCGTCATGGTCGACCACGCCAACCTGCTGCACAACGCGGCCAGCTTCGGCCGGGCCCTCGGCTTCACCGAGGAGACCAACTTCGGCGGCTGGATCCCCCTGTACCACGACATGGGCTTGATGGCGCAGACGCTGCCCGGCCTCTTCCTCGGCAGCCAGGTCGTGCTGATGTCGCCGATGGCCTTCCTCAAGCGCCCGTACCACTGGCTCAAGCTGATCGACCGCTACGACATCGGCCTCTCGGCCGCGCCCAACTTCGCCTACGAGCTGTGCACCCGGCGGGTCACCGACGAGCAGATAGCCGGACTCGACCTGTCCCGCTGGCGGTTCGCATGCAACGGCTCCGAGCCGATCCAGGCCAGCACGCTGCGGGAGTTCGCCGAACGCTTCGCCCCGGCCGGCTTCCGGGCTGAGCAGTTCGCCCCCTCGTACGGGATGGCCGAGGCCACCGTCTTCATCTCCGCCCGCGCGTCCCGCCCGCCGGTCTTCCGCGCCGTCGACGCGCAGGCGCTGGAGAAGCACCTCGTCCAGGACCCCGGGCCGAACGCCCCGGTGCGCGAGCTCGTGGGCTGCGGCGACGCCCTCGGCTCCGACGTGCGCATCGTCGACGAGCAGGGCACCGTGCTGCCCGACGGCACCACCGGCGAGATCTGGCTGCGCGGACCGAGCACCGCCAGAGGCTACTGGGGCCGTCCGGACGCGACCGAGCAGACCTTCCACGCCCGCACCGCCGACGGCGACGGACCCTATCTGCGCACCGGCGACCTCGGAGTCCTCGTCGACGGCGAGATCTACGTGACCGGCCGCACCAAAGACCTTCTCATCGTGCACGGCCGCAACCTCTACCCGCACGACATCGAGCACGAACTGCGGCTGCAGCACGCGCCGCTGAGGACCCTGGCCGGCACCGCCTTCACCGTCCCCGTGCCGCACGAGGAGGTCGTGGTGGTGCACGAGATCCGCGGCCGGTTCACCGAGGAGCAGCTGCGCGAACTCACCGTCGCCATGCGCGCCACCGTGCACCGCGAGTTCGGCGTGCACGCCGCGGGCATCGTGCTGCTGCGGCCCGGTGCCGTCCGCAAGACCACCAGCGGCAAGGTGCAGCGCAGCGAGATGCGCGACCTCTTCCTGGCGGGAGACCTCACCCCGCTGTACGCGGACCTGGCCCCCAGCCTGCGGACGGCTCGGGCGGGAGCGGCCGGGTGAGCGCGCGTGTGCCGCAGTGGCCCGTCGGCGTACCGGCCGCGCTGGCCGAGGCGATGGACACGGCGGCTGCGGCGGGCGGTCCGTTCAGCGGGCGCCGAACCGCGGAGCTGGACGCCGCGGAGGCCTTCCCCGACCACGAGTGCGCCCTGCTGGACGCCGCTGGCTTACCCCGCGCCTACGTACCGGCCCCGCTCGGCGGAGCCTGCGGGGGGCTGCCCGAACTGGTCGACGCGCTGCGCGTGGTGGCGGCCCGCGACCTGACGGTCGCCGTGGCCCACGGCAAGACCTTCCTCGGCTCGGTGTCGACCTGGGTCGCCGGAACCGAGGAGCAGCAGCGGGCCTTGGCCGCCCTGGTCCGCGACGAGCACGCGGTGGTCGCCTGGGGCCTGACCGAGCCGGGCATCGGCAGCGACCTGCTGGCCGGTACCCTGGCCGCCGTCCCCGCACCGGACGGCGGATGGCGGCTCACCGGCGAGAAATGGCCGATCAACAACGCCACCCGGGGGCGGCTCATCTGCGTCCTGGCGCGCACCGGCCCGGACGGCGGGCCGCGCGGGTTCAGCCTCTTCCTGGTCGACAAATCCACCCTCCCGGACGGCGCCTGGCAGCCGCTGCCCAAGGAACCCACCCACGGCATCCGCGGCGCGGACATCAGCGGGATCCGTCTGTACGACGCGCCCGTCCCGGCCGACGCGCTGATCGGGGGGATCGGCGACGGCCTGAGCATCGTCCTGAACGCGCTGCAGGTCACCCGCACCATGTGCGTCGCGCTCTCCCTGGGCGTCGGCGAGCATGCGCTGCGCCTGACCGCCGAGTTCGCCGCCGAACGCGCCCTCTACGGCACTCGGCTGCTGCTTCTGCCGCTGGCCCGGCGCACGCTGGGCCGGGCCGCCGCCTCCCTGGCCCTGGCCGACGCCGCCACCCTGCTGGCGGCACGCAGCGCCCACGGACTCACCGGCGAGATGAGCACCGTCTCGGCCGCCGTCAAGGCCGGGGTGCCGTGGATGATCCAGCAGGCCATCGACGACCTCGCCGAAATGATGGGTGCTCGCGGATTCCTGACGGAGCATCATGCGGACGGCGCGTTTCAGAAAATGGAACGTGACCACCGGATCGTGGCCGTCTTCGACGGCAGCACCGCGGTCAACCGCTCCCTGCTCATCTCCCAGTTCCCCCTGCTGGCCCGACTGATCCGCACCGGCGCCCACGACGCGGCCGGACTCGCCGCGGTCACCGGGGAGACCTCGCTGCCCGACCTCGACTTCCGGGCCCTGCGCCTGGTGAGCCGCACGGGCTGCAGTATCGTCCAGTCGGTGCCGGACGCCGCCGGGCGGGTCGCCGCTCTGGCCGCCGCCGGCTCCCTGCCGGAGCGCGTCGCCGAACTGGCCGCCCAGCTTTCCGCGCAGACGCGGGCGCTCGCGGACGCCATGGCCGAACTGCCCCCGAGCGCAGGGTCCGCCCCGGCCGCGGCCTTCGCCGTAGCCCGGCGCTTCGAGCTGTGCTTCGCCGGTGGCGCCGTCCTCCACCTGCTCGCCGCGCCCGGCGGCCAGGAGCGCACGGTGACCCTGACCGCGGCCCTGGAGAGGTGCCTGGAGCTGCTGGTGCCCGGCCACCGGCCGCCCTCCGACGCCTACGAGCCCCTCGTCCCGCCCCTCGCGCACCCCGTGGAGGAAACGGTCCGATGACCCTTGTCGATCCCGCCGGAAGCACCGCCCCCTCAGCAGCCGCCGACCCGAGCGACCGGCTGGAGGCCCTGCTCGGCCACGCCGGCGACCCCGCCAACCCGGTCGGCCGGGCCGCGGTGCTCGCAGCCGACGCCCAGGGCACCCTGCTCACGGCCGGCGAGGAGATGCTCACCGCCTTCGGCCTGAACGCCCAGTTCGTCCCACAGGCCCTGGGCGGCCGGTTCACCGGTCCGGAGGAACTCATCGCCGTCATGCGCGCCGTCTACCGGCGCGACCCCTGCCTGGGCCTCGGCTACGGCGTCGGCTCCTTCATGGCCGCCGTCAACGTCTGGACCGCCGGCAGCGTCGAACAGCAGGCCCGGCTCGCCGAGCACCTGCTCTCCGGGGGCCGGTTGGCCTGCGGCTACCACGAGTTGGCCCACGGCAACGACTTCGCCCGCGCCGAGGTCCGCGCGCTGCCTGGTCCGGACGGGCGGCTGCTCCTCAACGGCCGCAAGGAAGTGGTGGCCAACATCACCCGGGCCGGCGCCATCGTGGTCTTCGCCCGCACCAGCGACGCCTCCGGCAGCCGCAGTCACTCCCAGCTCCTGCTGGAGGCGGACCGGCTGCCACCGGAGACCGTCACCCACCTGCCCCGCTACGGCACCGTCGGGATGCGCGGCGTACCGCTCGGCGGGATCGAGTTCACCGACTGCCCCGTCCCGGCCGACGCCGTGGTCGGCACCCCCGGCCACGGACTGGAGACGGCCCAGCGTTCCTTCCAGCTCACCCGGATCGCGCTGCCCGGCATGACCGCCGGCCTGCTCGACACCGCGCTGCGCACCGCCCTGCGCGGCGCGCTCGGCCGCCGGTTGTACGGCGGCACCGCCGCCGACCTGGCCCTGTCCCGGACGCTGCTCGCCGAGGCCTTCGCGGACCTGCTGCTCGCGGACGCGTTCGTCACCGTGGCCGCCCGCGCGGCCCACACCGCTCCCGCGCAGTGCGCCGTGTACGCCTCGGCCGTCAAACTCACCGTCCCGGCGCTGCTGATGGCGGCCGTCCGGCGGCTCGGCGACCTGCTCGGCTCACAGTTCTACCTGCGCGACGCGGAGCAGCCGCTGTTCCAGAAGCTGCAGCGCGACGTGCTGCCCTCGGCCTTCGGTCACGCCTCCCGGGTCTCCTGCCAGTCCGCGCTGCTGCCGCAACTGGCGCTGACCGTAAGGCGGACCTGGAGCAAGAAGGACGGGCCGGTGCTGCCCGACGTCACCTTCCGGCCCGGTGAGGCGCTGCCGCCGATGGACTTCGGCGCCCTCGCCGTCACCGCGGGCGGACGTGACCCGCTCTCCCGGACCCTGCTCGAGGGGGCCGAGCGGCGCACCGGCGAGGACCCGGCGATCGCCGCGCAGGCCGTGGAGCATGCCGCCGAGGTGCGGGCGCTGGCCGCGGAGGCAGCCCTGCTCACCCCCGCCCAGCTGGGCCCCGCGGCACCGCCCGAGGCCTTCGACCTGACGACCCGGTGGGCCTCGGCGCTCGCCGCCGCGGCCTGCCTGGGCCTGTGGTGGCAGCGGCCGCGGGACGGGCGCGGCCTGGGCGCCGAGCCCGCCTGGGTCCTGGCGGCGCTGCACCGCCTGGGTGCCCACACCGGGCGCCATCACGACCCGCTGCCCGAGCCCCTCACCGAGCGTCTGTACGCGGAGCTCCTCCGGCGCCACGACGCCGGCCTCACATTCGACCACGCGTGCCGCCCCACCGGCGCGTGAGCCCGTCGTGACCGTCCCCCCAGACCTGCCCCCCAGACCTGCCCCCCAGACCCGACTACCAGGGAGGTTCCATGGCCGAGACCACCGACCACGCGGACGCCGTCGACACCGAAGAGATCCGGCAGTGGCTGCGCGGCTGCGTGGCCGCAAGCGTCCGGCTCCCCACCGAGAACATCGACTTCGAGGTTCCGCTGTCCGAATACGGCCTCGACTCGGTATACGTGCTCAGCCTGTGCGCCGACATCGAAGACCGCTACGGCATCGAGGTGGAGCCCACCCTGCTCTGGGACCACCCCGCCATCGGCCCGCTCGCGGACGCCCTCACGCCGCTGATCGCCGGCGGCAGGTCGTAGGTCGTTGGAGCACAACGTACGAAGGGCCGCCGGTTCCCGGCGGCCCTTCGTACGTCGCGTCACCCGTGGCCAGTGCCCCGTGTCAGGCCGCGGTCAGCCCGACCGGGAGGCGTTCGGGGCCGTTGACGACGATCGAGTCGAGCAGCTTGGGCTCGCCGGCGAGCTCCACCCGCACCGACCGGTCCAGCAACTCGCCGTAGAGCAGTCCTAGTTCGACCTTCGCCAGCATGCTGCCGAGGCAGAAGTGCTCGCCGAACCCCAGGGCCAGGTGCCGGTTGGGCTTGCGGGTGACGGTGAAGGTGTCGGGGTCGTCGAAGACGGTCTCGTCGCGGTTGGCCGACGGCAACCAGAAGACAACTGGGTCGCCCGCCTCGATCCTCTTGCCGTGGATCTCGGTGGTCCGGGTGGCGGTCCGCATGATGTGGGTGGCGGTCGACGTCCAGCGCAGCACCTCCTCGACCGCGGACGGCAGCAGCTCCCGGTCCTCGGCCACCTGCCGCCACTGCTCGGGGTGTTCGAGGAAGGCGAGCATGCCTCCGGCGGCGGCGATCCGGGTGTTCTCGGTGCCACCGACCAGCAGGTTGTCGCAGTTGAGGATGACGTCCTCCGCACCGAGCCGCTCGCCGTCGAGGGTGGCCGTCGCCAGCACGCTCACCAAGTCGTCCGCCGGCCGTCGCGCCTTCTCCGCCTGGAGCGACTCGAAATACCCGAGGATGTTCAGGTGGGCGAACCGGCGGTCGAGCGGGTCGCCGGCCGCGAATGCCTGGCTGGTCAGGTCGTAGAGATACTCCCAGTCGGACTCCGGCACCCCCATCATCTTGCAGATCACATAGAGCGGCACGCGCGCGGCGACGTCCGCCACGAAGTCACAGGTGCCCTGCTGCAGCGCCTTGTCGACGATCCCCTTGGTGATTCCCGCCATCTCCGCCTCGAGTCGGCGAACCGAGCGCACCGAGAACCACTCGTCCACCAGGCCGCGCAGCTGGCGATGGCGCGGCGCGTCGGTCAGGGCCAGGGTGCGGCCGCCGCCCGGGTCGACGCCGTGGTCGGCCGGCCGGAGCAGGATCCCCTGGGCCGAGCTGAATGTCTCCGCATCCCGGTAGGCGGTGCGCACGTCCTCGTAGCGGGTCAGTGCCCAGAAGCCGGGCAGCTCCGTGGCCGGGTGCCAATGCACCGGATCGTTGGCCCGCAGCCAGCGCCACTGCACAAAAGGATCGCCGTGCGAGTACAGTCCGGGATCCACCAAATTGATCGGCGGGGCCGATTCGGCCGGCGCATTGTGCATGGGAATGCCTCACAGGATCGTCGGAATTCGAGACCGAAATATCATGCACGTGTCCGGGGCGTCGGCGGAATGTGGTCCGGAAACCCGGGACCGGGCGCCGATGTGAAGCGCCATTCCGTACGACTGTCAACCGCGTTCGGGCAGCACGTCCGAACAGTGTTCAACCGGCGCGGCGGCACAGTTGAACGGCCTGCCCCGGACCTGCCAGGTCGCAGGCGCGGCAAGGCCGTTCGAGCGGCCGAAGCTCATTGATCGCATCAGCGTCCCTGAGCCATAGTGGATCACGTCCCGGGCGGTGGAGAGTGCGTGCCGGGGGAAACGTGTTCGGCGTCGAGGACGCCTTTTGCGGCAAGGGGCCGCATTTTGCGATTCCATCGGGACGCCAATTATTCAGTTCCGGCTGGCCCGCCTCATGACTGCATCGCAGGGTGTCGGTCGAACCTGCGCGCTGCTAGAGGTTCCTGCTGTCGCCTGCCGGTCGATGAGTCGAACCGAATGGAGTGCGCGGGAATGGCTACGTCTGAGGGTGGACTCCGGGAGTTGATGGCCGGCCAGCTCGCGATCTGGTATGGCCATCAACTCGCGCCCGAGAACCCGTACTTCAACGGTGGCGAATACCTGGAGCTCCACGGAGACGTGGACCTCGGCCTCCTGGTGCGGGCTTCACGACGCCTGATGGAGGAGGCCGACGCCGTTCGGCTGCGGATCCGCGAGGTCGACGGGCAACCGCTGCAGTACTTCCACGACGTGGCGGACTACCCGGTGGACGTCATCGACGTCAGCGGCGACGCCGACCCGCGTGCGGCCGCCGAGCGTCTGATGTGGGAGGACATTCGGCAGGAGCGAGGGGCTGCCGACCGCGCCCTCTACGGCATCAAGATCTTCACGGCCGGCCCCCGCCTCACCCTGTGGTACCAGCGCGCCTACCACGTCATCCTGGACGGCCGCAGCATCGGCCTGATCGTCGGCCGGCTCTCGCAGATCTACAACGCGCTGCTGCAGGGCGACTCGGTGGACGAGACCGCCCTCCCGTCCAGCACCGTGCTGATGGAGGCGGAACGCGACTACCGGGCCTCCGCAGACTACGAGGCGGACCGGGAGTACTGGAGAGGCGTCCTGGCCGGGATGCCGGTGGCCGAGGACCTCGGCGGGAGCCACGCGAGGCGGGTCCAGGGAGCCCCCGTCCGGTCCTTGGAGGACGTCGACGACTCGGTCGCCGCGAACCTGAAATCGACCGCCCGCCGACTGGGTACCAACTTCGCCGGCCTGATGATCAGCGCCGCGGTGCTCTACCAGCACCACCGCACCGGGCAGCGCGACGTGGTCGTAGGCGTGCCGGTGAGCGGGCGCGTGGGGACGAGGGACCTCGCGGTTCCGCTCATGACCCACAACGTCCTCCCGATCCGGGTGGAGATCTCCCCGGACACCACAGTCGGGGACCTCGTGCGGCGCACGACCCGCGCGGTGTTCCAGGGCCTGCGCCACCAGCGCTACCGCTACGAGGAGATGCTCCACGACGCGGCGCTCGGCGAGGGCGACCTGTGGGACCTGACGATCAACGTGATGTCCTTCGACATCTACTCGCTGCCGTTCGGCGACTGCACCATCACCGCGCACAATCTGGCCAGCGGGCCGGTCGACGGCACCCGGATCGACGTCTACGACCGGTCCGGCATGGAGATCGCCGTCGACGTCAACGGCGACGCGCCAGGCCTCACGCCCGGCGACGAGGTCTGCCGCCGCTTCCTCGCCCTGGCGAACTGGCTCGCCTCCGTCGAGACCGACGAACGGGTCAGCCGGTCCGGCCTCCTGGACGCGGTTGAGCGTCGGCGTGTTCTGGTGGAGTGGAACGACACGGCGGTGGGGGTCGAAGGGGGCACGCTTCCGGGGTTGTTCGAGGCGCAGGTGGCGCTCACGCCTGGTGCGGTGGCGGTGGTGTTCGAGGGTGTGGAGGTGTCGTTCGCGGAGTTGGATGCGCGGGCGAACCGTTTGGCGCGGTTGTTGGTGGGGCGGGGTGTGACTGTCGGCTCTGTGGTGGGGGTGTGCCTGGAGCGCGGTGTTGAGT
>NZ_JBEPBI010000139.1:0-20700 GCF_040299045.1 Streptomyces sp. NPDC001027 | reverse complement strand
GCCGAAACCGGTCGCGATCTCGTCGAACACCAGCAGCACGTCGTGCGCGTCGCACGCCTCGCGCAGCACCCGCAGATACCCGGGGGAGTGTGTCCGCCGCGCCGGCCCGCACGGTCAGTCAGCTGGCCAGCCGGCCGGTCAACAGCAGCGGCTCTGCGGATGCTCCTCTCGGTGCGCACTGCGCAGCACCTGGTACTCGCGTGGAGTCGGGACCGCGGCGAGCGGGTGGTGGCGCCGGCGCCGCTCGCAGTAGCGGTCGTACTCCGCCTCGCCGGTCAGCTCGCGCAGGTACCAGCGCACGGCCCGCGCCCAGCCCGAGGCCACCCGCAGGAGCCGGCGCACCGCCCGGGACGGGCGCACGGCGAGGCTCACGATCCCACCGCCGCCGGCACGTCGATCCGGGACTCGACGAAGGGCGCCTCGGTCGTCGGCAGCGGGTCCCGCGACCGCACGGCCCGTACGCACACCACCGCGGCGTTCACGATCACCACGGCGACCAGCAGCAGGAACACGGAGATCAGCACGCCGTCCACCGTGGAGTTGGCGACCACCGTGTGCATGTCGGCCGTCGACTTCGCGGGGGCCAGCACCTGCCCGGCGTCGAGGGCGTCGGCGTACCGGGCGCGCTGGGCGAAGAAGCCGATCCTCGGGTCGTCGGAGAAGACCTTCTGCCAGCCGGCGGTGAAGGTGATCGCGACGACCCAGGCCAGCGGCACGCCCGTCACCCAGGCCCAGCGCAGTCGCCCGGACTTGATCAGCACCGTCGTGCACACGGTCAGGGCGATGGCGGCCAGCAGCTGGTTGGCGATGCCGAAGAGCGGGAAGAGCTGGTTGATCCCGCCGAGCGGGTCCGTGGCGCCGGTGTACAGGAAGTAGCCCCACGCGGCGACGACCAGAGCGCTGCAGAGCCAGATGCCGGGCTTCCAGTTCACCCGGCCGACCGGCTTCCACACGTTGCCGAGCATGTCCTGGAGCATGAAGCGGCCGACGCGGGTGCCCGCGTCCACCGTGGTCAGGATGAACAGCGCCTCGAACATGATGGCGAAGTGGTACCAGAACGCCTTCATCGCGGCGCCGCCGAAGACGCCGGAGAAGATCTCCGACATGCCGACGGCCAGTGTGGGGGCGCCGCCGGAGCGGGCGATCAGCGTCTGCTCCTCGACGGCCTTGGCGGCGGAGGCGAGCTGGTCGGGGCTGATGGTGAAGCCGAGGCCCGCGACCGCGTGGGACGCCGACTCGGCCGTCGCGCCCAGCAGTCCGGCCGGCGCGTTCATCGCGTAGTACAGACCCGGCTCCAGGGTGGCGGCGGCGATCAGCGCCATGATCGCGACGAACGACTCCATCAGCATCGCGCCGTAGCCGATGAGCCGGACCTGGGACTCCTTCTGGATCAGCTTGGGCGTCGTCCCGGACGAGACGAGCGCGTGGAAGCCCGACAGCGCACCGCAGGCGATCGTGATGAAGAGGAACGGGAACAGCGCGCCCGCGAAGACGGGGCCCGTGCCCGAGGAGGCGAAGTCGCTGACCGCGTCCGTCCTGAGCACGGGCGCGGCCACGACCACCCCGACCGCCAGCAGCGCGATCGTGCCGATCTTCATGAAGGTGGAGAGGTAGTCGCGCGGGGCGAGCAGCATCCACACCGGCAGGACGGAGGCGACGAAGCCGTAGCCGATGAGGCAGAACACGAGGGTCGTCGGACTGAGCGTGAAGGCGTCGGCCAGCGAGGAGTTCTGCACCCAGCTGCCGCCGACGATCGCGAGCAGCAGCAGCGCCACGCCGATGAGGCTGGTCTCCACGACCCGGCCCGGACGGAAGCGGTGCAGCCAGAAGCCCATGAACAGGGCGATGGGCACGGTCATCGCGACGGAGAAGGTCCCCCAGGGCGAGTGGGCGAGCGCGTTGACCACGACCAGCGCGAGCACGCCCAGCAGAATGATCATGATGGCGAAGACGGCCAGGAGGGCCGCCGCTCCGCCCGCGCGGCCGATCTCGTCGCGGGCCATCTGCCCGAGCGAGGTGCCGTCCCGGCGCATGGAGAGGAACAGCACGACCATGTCCTGCACCGCGCCCGCGAAGATCACTCCGGCGACGATCCACAGGGTGCCGGGCAGATAGCCCATCTGGGCCGCGAGCACGGGCCCGACCAGGGGGCCCGCGCCGGCGATCGCGGCGAAGTGGTGGCCGAGCAGGACCCGGCGGTCGGTGGGCTGGAAGTCGACCCCGTCCTCTAGGCGCTCGGCGGGGGTGGCCCGGCGGTCGTCCGGCCGCAGCACCCGGCGGGCGATGAAGCGGGAGTAGAAGCGGTAGGCGATGGCGTACGAGCCGAGGGCCGCGACCACCAGCCAGACGGCCGAGACGCGCTCCCCCCGGGCGAGGGCGACGACGCCCCAGGCGACGGCGCCGAGCAGTGCGACGGCCGCCCACAGCAGGACGGATCTCAGTGACATACGCGACTTTTCCGGCCCCGGCAGACCGGTTTCGGGCAGGGTGGACACAGACATGGCGGCTCCTCGCCTGGGCGGTGCGGCGCGCCTCGTGACACGGGGCGCCAGGAGATCAGCGACGGGCGGCTCCCCCGCTCGCTGTCGGTCTGTGCAAGAGTTGCCCGCCCGCCGGAACCGGTTGACAGCGAAATCCCCGTTTGTTCTCTGCCGCTTCCGGTCAACCGAACCGGCCGTCCGCGCAACTGAACCGGTGAGAGCAGGCACACCAAGGACGGTGACCCATGGCCGACGGCGCCATGACCACGACGTTCCTCGCCGTGATCGGCGGGGCGTCGCTGCTCGCCGCGACCGCGCGCAGGCTGCGCCCCAGCGACCGGCTGCCCTCCCTGGAGGGCTGGGCGCTCGCCGACCGCTCGCTCGGCCCCGTCTGGACCTGGCTGCTGCTCGGCGGCACGATCTTCACCGCCTACACCTTCACCGCCGTCCCCGGACTGGCGTACGGCAACGGGGCGTCCGCGTTCTTCGCCGTGCCGTACACCGTGATCGTCTGCCCGCTCGCCTTCGTCCTGCTGAGCCGGCTGTGGAGCGTGGCCCGCAGCAAGGGCTACGTCACGGCCGCCGACTTCGTGCGCGGGCGCTACGGGTCCTCGCCGCTGGCCCTCGTGGTGGCGCTGACCGGGATCCTCGCGACGATGCCCTACCTGGCGCTGCAACTGCTCGGGATACGAGCGGTGCTGACGGCCGGGGGCGTGTATCCGCGCGGCGCGGCCGGGGACCTGGTGATGGTGGCGCTGTTCGCGGGGCTCGCGGTGGCCACCTACCGGCACGGGCTGCGGGCGCCCGCGGTCATCTCCGCGCTGAAGGCGGTCGCGGTGTTCGTGTCGCTGACCGCCGTGTGCTGGCTGGTGCTGCAGCGGCTCGGCGGACCGGGCGCCGTCTTCGAGGGCGCCGCCCGGCGCGCGGGCGCGCCCGACGTGGCGCACTCCTCGCTGGTTTTGACCGACGGACAGCAGCCCGCGTACGCGACGCTCGCGCTCGGTTCCGCGCTGGCCCTGCTGATGTACCCGCACGTGCTCACCGCCGGGTTCGCCGCCGACGGCCCGCGCACCCTGCGCAAGGTCGCCGCGGCGCTGCCGGTCTGGACGGGACTGCTGGCCCTCTTCGGCCTGCTCGGCGTCGCGGCCGCGGCGGCGGGGGTGCGGGCGCCGGAAGGGGGCGCCGAGGCCGCCGTGCCGATGCTCGTCGACCGGCTGATGCCGGCCGCGCTGGCCGGTCTGGTGTTCGCCGCGATCACCGTGGGGGCGCTGGTCCCGGCCGCCGTCATGTCGATCGCGGCCGCCACGAGCTTCGTCCGCAACGTGTACGTCGAGTACGTCCATCCCACGGCCACGCCCAAGCGGCAGGTGCGGATCGCCAAGGCCGTCTCGCTGACCGCGAAGGCGGGCGCGGTGGCCTTCGTGTTCGGGCTGCGCGACCAGGACGCCGTCAATCTGCAGCTGCTGGGCGGGGTGTGGATGCTGCAGGTCTTCCCCGCCGTCGCCGTCGGGCTGTTCACCGGCCGGCTGCACCCGCGGGCGCTGCTCGCCGGCTGGGCGGCCGGCATGGCGGCCGGCACCTGCCTCGTGGTGCGCGAGGGCTTCTCCGCCACCGTCAGCCTGGGCTTCGGACCGATGGAGGTCTACGCCGGCCTGGCGGCCCTGCTGCTCAACCTGGGCGTGGCGACCGCCGGGACCGCGCTCCTCGAACGCCTCCGCGTCCCCCGCGGCGCCGACACCACCGACCTGCCCTCCCGCCTGATCCTCAGGCGGCGTCCCGAGACGGGAGCGAACCACCCGTGAGACGCAGACACCCGATCCCCGTGCAGGAGCCGCCCACGGAACCGCTGGCCCCCGTGCCGGGCGATCCCGCCGACCTGGAACGCGAGGCCGCTCTCGCCCGGCTCTTCGAGCTGCACTACTCCTCGATGCTGCGCCTGGCCGTGCTGCTCGGCGCCGACGACCCGGAGAACGTGGTCGCCGAGGCCTACTACCAGATCTACCGGAAGTGGCGGCGGCTGCGGGAGGTCGAGGCGGCCGAGGCCTACCTGCGCTCCACCGTCTGCAATCTGACCCGGATGCGGATACGACACCTGCAGGTCGCCCGTCGGCATGTGGAGAGCCCACCGGAGCTGCCGGAGGAGACCGTCGTCTCCGCGGAGAGCGCCGCTCTGCTGCGCGACGACCAGCGCGTGCTGATCGACGCCCTCCAGCAGCTGCCGTCCCGGCAGCGCGAGGCGCTCGTGCTGCGGCACTGGCTCGGGCTCAAGGAGAGCGAGATCGCCGCAGCGATGGGCATCTCCTGCGGGTCCGTCAAGACCCACACCTCACGCGGCCTCGCCGCGCTCACCCAGGCGATGGAGGCCCGGCGATGAACGACACGGACCGCACCGAGCGGGAGCTGCGGGAGGCGCTGGAGGCGCTGGCCGACGGCGTGCGGCCGGCTCCGGACGCCTATCGCACCGCCCGCGGCGACTGGCTGCGGCGCGAACGCCGACGGCGGCTCGTGCTCGCCGTGCTGATCGCCGTCGTCTTCGCCCTGGCCACGCTGATCGGCCTGTGGGTCCTGAACCGGGCGCCGTCCGACCGGGGCGTCGTCTTCTCGTCGACGGCGGCCCCGGCGCACCCGACGTCACTCACCCGGCCGCACCCCTGATTGCCTCCCCGGTTCGCCGGGAAACCGCAAGGCGTGCACCCCCGCATCGAGGACTACGCCCTCATCGGCGACGAGCAGACCGCCGCGCTGGTCGGCATGGACGGTTCCGTCGACTGGCTGTGCCTGCCCCGCTTCGACTCCGGAGCGTGCTTCGCCCGCCTCCTCGGCGGCGAGGAGAACGGCCACTGGCGCATCGCCCCGCAGGGCGTGACGGGCGCCTGCACCCGGCGCGGCTACCGACCCGACACGCTCGTCCTGGACACCGAGTGGGAGACCGACGACGGCGCGATCCGCGTCACCGACCTGATGCCGCAGCGCGATCAGGCCCCCGACGTGGTGCGAATCGTCGAGGGGCTGCGCGGCCGGGTCACCGTCCACAGCACGCTGCGGCTGCGCTTCGACTACGGCTGGGTCGTGCCGTGGATGCGCCGCGCCGACGGGCACCATGTGGCGGTCGCCGGACCCGACGCGGTGTGGTTCCGCAGCGAACCGGGCGTGCACACCTGGGGCGAGGACTTCACCACGCACTCCGAGTTCACCCTCGCCGAGGGCGAGTCGGTCGCCTTCGTGCTCACCTGGCACCCCTCGCACGAGTCCCGACCGCAGCTCGTCGACCCCTACGAGGCGCTCGCCGCCAGCGTCGACGACTGGCGGCGATGGGCCGCCCGCTGCCGCTACACCGGCCCGCACCGGGACGCCGTCGTCCGCTCCCTGATCACGCTCAAGGCCCTCACCTTCCAGCCGACCGGCGGCATCGTGGCTGCGCTCACCACCTCCCTGCCCGAGGAACCGGGCGGCGTGCGCAACTGGGACTACCGCTTCTGCTGGCTGCGCGACTCGACCCTCACCCTCGGCGCGCTCCTCGCGGCCGGGTACGAGGAGGAGGCCGAGGCGTGGCGCAACTGGCTGCTGCGCGCCGTCGCGGGCGATCCGGCGGACCTGCAGATCATGTACGGGCTGTCCGGCGAGCGGCGGCTGCCCGAGTGCGAGCTGCCCTGGCTCTGCGGCTACGAGGGCTCCACGCCCGTGCGCATCGGCAACGGCGCCGTGCAGCAGCTCCAGCTGGACGTCTACGGCGAGGTGATGGACTCCCTGTCACTGGCCCGGACCTCCGGCATGTCGCCCCGGCCGCACATGTGGTCCCTGCAGTGCGCGCTGATGAACTGGCTGAGCGACAACTGGCGGCAGCCCGACGAGGGGCTGTGGGAGGTGCGCGGCGGCCGACGGCAGTTCGTGCACTCCAAGGTCATGGTGTGGGTCGCCGCCGACCGGGCCGTCCGCGCGCTGGAGGCGTACCCGAAGCTCAGCGGCGACCTCGCCGGCTGGCGGGCCCTGCGCGAGGAGGTGCACCGCGAGGTGTGCGAGAAGGGCTACGACCCTCGGCGCAACACGTTCACCCAGTACTACGGCTCGGCCGACCTGGACGCCGCCCTGCTGCTGATCCCGCGCGTGGGCTTCCTGCCGCCGGACGACCCGCGGGTGGTGGGGACCGTCGACGCGATCCGCGCGGAGCTCGGGCACGACGGCCTGCTGCGCCGCTACAGCACCGAGCGCACGACCGTCGACGGGCTGCCGGGCGACGAGGGCGCCTTCCTGGCCTGCTCGTTCTGGCTCGCCGACGCCCTGCACCTGACGGGCCGCACGGGGCAGGCGCGGGAACTGTTCGAACGGCTCGTGGGCCTGGCCAACGACGTGGGGCTGCTGGCGGAGGAGTACGACCCGGTGGCCGGACGGCACCTCGGCAACTTCCCGCAGGCGTTCAGTCACATCGGCCTGGTCAACACCGCCCTCGCCCTGTTCGACGGCGAGGAGGCAGGATAGGAGCCATGGATCTTGGACTGAAGGACCGAGTGTACGTCGTCACCGGAGCCACCCGCGGACTCGGCAACGCCGCCGCGCGCGAGCTCGTCGCGGACGGGGCGAAGGTCGTCCTCACCGGACGGGACGAGAAGCGCGTCGCCGACGCGGCGGCCGAACTGGGGCCGAACGCCCTCGGCGTCGCCGTGGACAACGCCGACCCCGGCGCGGCGGCCCGCCTGATCGCGGCGGCGCGGGACGCCTTCGGCGGGTTCGACGGGGTGCTGGTGAGCGTGGGCGGCCCGCCGCCCGGGTTCGTCGCCGACAACACGGACGAGCAGTGGCAGAGCGCATTCGAGTCGGTGTTCCTCGGGGCGGTCCGGCTGGCCCGGGCGGCCGCCGCCGAGCTGGAGGCGGGCGGGGTGGTCGGGTTCGTGCTGTCGGGCTCGGTGCACGAGCCGATTCCCGGGCTGACCATCTCCAACGGCCTGCGGCCCGGCCTCGCCGGGTTCGCCAAGTCGCTCGCCGACGAGCTGGGGCCGCGCGGGATCAGGGTGGTGGGCCTGCTGCCGGCGCGCATCGACACCGACCGGGTGCGGGAACTGGACGGGCTGTCGGCCGACCCCGAGGCGACGCGGGCCGCGAACGAGTCCCGGATTCCGCTGCGGCGCTACGGCCTGCCGGAGGAGTTCGGGCGGACGGCCGCGTTCCTGCTGTCACCGGCCGCCTCCTACCTGACCGGGATCATGGTGCCCGTCGACGGCGGCATGCGCCACGGATTCTGACCGCCGCACACCGCCGCGCCGCCGCACACCGCCGCGCCGCCGCACCGGGGTGGGCGATGGTCGCGGCGTCCGGTCAGGTGACTCTCTCCGACTTGTGCGTGGCTGCCGTCAGGCGGACCTCGGCCGGCAGCGCCCGCAGCGCCGCCGAGTCCCGCGCATGCGCCAGCGCCCGGGCGCTGAGGTCGTCCAGGACGGTCACCGGCTCCGCGTGCGGCTCCAGCAGCAGACCCACCCGGGCCTCGGGGGCCTCGCTCCGCCCGGTCAGCCGGACGTGCGCCCGGCCGACGCCGTCCAGCCGGGACGCCTCGGCCGACAGCACCCCCTCCAGGGCGTGACCCCGCAGCAGCGCTCCCGCGCCGTCCCCGGTGTCGACGAGGACCTCGGCGAGCCGGCGACGGTGCAGGACCGCGCTCAGCCACCACAGCGCGAGCAGGACGAGAAGGGCCAGGACGGCGATGACCGTCGGCCACCACCACGCCTCGCCGCGCCAGCGGGTGCGTTCGGCGACGCTGAGCAGCGCGTCGTGCGGGCCGTCGTGCAGCCACCAGGACGGCGGGGGCGCGCCGAGCCCCACCGCCAGCACCGCGCCGCCGACGGCGAGGAGCACCAATCCGACGAGGGCGAGGAGCACACGGTTGACGGTACCGGCCATCGCCCTCACCCCTTCTTCCCGGCCCGGCGCACATGGACCGAGAGCCCAAGAGGCCGGACCAGCCCGAGGCCGTGGACCGCTTCGGTGAGGACGGAGTCCAGGTCGGCTCGGACGTCGTCCAGATCGCGGAAGTGGGAGACGACGGACACCTCGGCCCTGCGGCGGCCCGCGCGGGCCCGCGCCGACCGCACGCCGGCGACCTCCATGGCACGGTCGCGCAGCACCAGGGCGGCGGCGGCCCGGTGAAGACCGGCGCGTACGTCGGGGCGGGGGCGGCGCATCGGCAGCATCTGCCGGATCCCCGGCGTGACGGCCAGGACGATCAGCCACAGGCCGAGCGCGGCCGCGACCCCGGCGCCGACGAGCACCCACGGGTCGTCGAGGGGGCGCTCGGCGAGCTGGTGGGCGAGTCCGCGCCGCCAGGCCATGGCGGGCCGGTGGGCGCGGACGGCGACCACGTCGTAGAGGAACACGCCCGCGACCGCCGCCAGCAGGACCGCGACGACGGCGGCCGGGACGCGGCGCGCCGACCAGAACCGGCGGTCGGCGGGGCGCCCGCCGTCGGGGCCGCCCCCCTGGCCGGGTGGGGCGGCGTCCTCGGCGTCCTTCTCCAGGACGGGCGCCCCGCCCTGCTGCAAGCCTCCGGGCTCGCTCATCGCGTCCTCCCGTGTGCCGCGCCGGGGTCGGGCGCCAGGTGGAGCCGTTCGACCTGGACGGCGACCTCGGGAACCGTCATTCCCGCCAATGCGCCTACCCGCTCGGTGACATGCCGACGCACGGCGCGGCAGCGGGCGCCGAGGTCGCTCGGGTAGTCGAGTTCGAGGTGCACGTGGACGTGCGCGGCGTCGACGGGGCCTCCCCCGCCGGAGCCGGAGTGCGTGTGCGGGCGCACGACGACGGTGGCGTGCGGGCGGCCGGCGTCGGGCGGCAGCGGGCCCACCGCCTCGCGCGCGGCCTGCGCGGCGATCTTCGCCACGACCCGGTCGGCGATGCGGGTCGCGCCGCGTCCGCCCGGGGGGACGGCGGCGGCGCGGCGGGCGCCGAACGCGTCGCCGGCGTCGCTTCCCCCGGTCACCGGGCTCACCGGCGCCGGTCGTCGCGGGTGCGGAAGAAGTCGCCGAGTTCCAGGTCCCCCTCCAGGAACCGGCCGACGACGAACCCGACGGCGCCCAGCGCCGCCACCAGCAGAAAGGCCCCGAACCCGCCGAAGTACCCGGCGAAGCCCAGCGCCATGCCGGCGATCATGCCGACCACGGCCATGCTCAAGGTGCTCTCCCCTCAGCGGTCCGGTCACCCGGTCCGTCTGCGTCTCACTGGATCCGGGGCTCCGGCTCCTCGTCCTCTTCCTCGGGCAGTTTGACGTCGCTCACGGCGATGTTGACCTCGACGACCTCCAGGCCCGTCATCCGCTCCACCGCCGCGATCACGTTCTCCCGCACGGCCTGGGCGACGTCGGCGATGGCCACGCCGTAGTCGACGACGATCTCGAGGTCGAGCGCCGTCTGCACCTCGCCGACCTCGGCCTTGACGCCCCGGGAGACCGACTTGGAGCCGCCGGGCACCCGGTCGCGCACGGCGCCGAAGGTACGGCTGATGCCGCTGCCCATGGTGTGGACGCCGAGGACGTCCCGGGCCGCGAGGCCGGCGATCTTCTCCACGACTCCGTCGGCGATGGTGGTCCGCCCGCGGGTCGCCGGGGCCCCGCCGCCGCGCCGGGCCGCCTTGCGGGTCTGCAGCGGCTCGGTCCCGCCGTCGGGGGTCTGCGTACGGATCTGCTCCGTTGACTCGCTCATCGCCGTACGTCCTTACGTCCGGTTCGTTTCGTCGGTCCCTTTCGACCACGGTAAGCGCGGTTGCCCGACCTCGCCCCGGGGATGCGGCAGGCTGGAGCAATGACGGCGGACGGATGGACGGGCGCGGTGCGGCGCCGGCTGGGCCTCGGCAGGCTGCTTCCCCTCGGCGGACCGCGGGACGGCGCGTGGCTCACCGAGGCGGCCGCGGAGGCGGTGCTGCGCCGGGCGGCGCGGGACGTCGCGGGGGTGCGGCTGGGAGTGCTGCGGCTGGGGCTCGCCGATCCGGACGGGCCGTTCGACTCCGCCGTGCCGGGTCCGCCGAGCGCGCTGCCGCCGGCGCCCCTGCGGATGACCGCGGAGTGCGCGGCGTCGGCGTCCGAGCCGCTGCCGACGACGACGGCACGGTTGCGGAGCGCCCTGACCGCGGCCGCAGCGCAGCAGCTCGGTCTGATGGTCTCGGAGGTCGACCTGCGGGTGACGGAGCTGCTCGACGCGGAACAGGAGGTGGACGTGGAGGGGGACGGGGAAGCGGACGGGGAGGCGAGCGGGGAGGAGCCCGGCCGGCGGCCCCGGCCGGACGCAACGGCGGCGCCCGCGGCGGAGCCGGGCGGAGCCGTTCCGGCGGGCGGCGAGGCGCTCGCGGCCGCGGCGGCCCTCGCCGTGCCGGGAGTGACCGGCACGAGCGGCGTCCTCGGGCGGCCGGTGCGGCTCGAGGAGCGCCACGACACGACGGCGGCCCTGCCGCGCCGCCACGTCCAGCTGGAGATCACGACGGCCGCGGCCCACCGCACGCTGGACGTGGCGCTCGCGGTGCGCGCCGCGGTGTCGGCGGCCCTGCCGGACCGTCCCACGGTCAGCGTGCTGGTGACGGCGGTCGACTGAGGGCGGCGGCCGGCGCCGTCCGCCCCTGCGGCCGCCGCCCGGACGGGTCCTACGGCTCGCGAGGAGCGCCGGGGCGTGCGGTTCGCGAGGAGCGTCGGACGGCGGCCGCAGCCGGTGGGGTCACTCCCCGAGGCCGGCCATGTCGCGCAGCCGGCGTGCCTGGGCTGCGCGTTCGGCGGCGCGCTGGTCGTCGTACGTGCGGTCGCACGCGCCGCGCAGCAGCGCCTTGGTCTCGATGACGGCCTCGCGGGGCGCGGAGAGGATCGCCGTGGCCAGTTCACGGACCGTGGCGTCCAGGTCCCGCACGGGCACGGCGATGTTGGCGAGCCCGGTGCTCACCGCCTCCTCGGCGTGCACGAAGCGGCCGGTCAGGCAGATCTCGACCGCGCGGCCGTAGCCGACGAGGGAGACGAGGGGGTGCGTGCCCGTCAGGTCCGGCACCAGGCCGAGACTGGTCTCACGCATGGCGAACTGCACATCGTCGGCGACGACGCGCAGGTCACAGGCGAGGGCCAGCTGGAAGCCCGCTCCGATGGCGTGGCCCTGGACGGCGGCGATGGACACGACGTCGTTGCGCCGCCACCAGGTGAAGCCCTCCTGGAACCCGGCGATGGCGGCGTCGAGTTCGGCGTCGCCACTGCGCGCGAGATCCATGAAGGACAGCTCGCCCTCGATCCCCTCGGGCGTGAACATCTGCCGGTCGAGCCCGGCGGAGAAGGACTGGCCCTCGCCGCGCAGCACGACCACGCGGACGGAGCCCGGCAGCAGTCGCCCGGCCTCCGTGAGCGCTCGCCACATGGCGGGGCTCTGCGCGTTGCGCTTGGCCGGGTTGTCCAGCGTCACCGTGGCGAGCGAGTCGTCGACGGTGAGCCGTACGCCGTCCTTGTCGAGCAGGGGAACGAGTTCCTGGTCGGGCGTGGCCATGGGGCGCCTCCGGTGGGTGCGGTCAGCTAGCGGTCAGCTAAGTGACTGCACAGTAACCACCCGGCCGGTCTCAGGTTCTCCCGGGCCCCTCACAGGACCCGGAAGGACGCCGGCCGGGTGACCACCGTCGAAGCCGATGTGCCGCCCCCGGTCAGGACGAGGCGGCCTTCTTGCCTCGAGTCGCCCCGCCACGCCCACGGAGCGTGACGCCCGACTCACTGAGCATCCGGTGCACGAAGCCATACGAGCGGCCGGTCTCCTCGGCCAGCGCCCGGATGCTCGCACCGGAGTCGTACTTTCTCTTCAGGTCTGCCGCGAGCTTGTCGCGCGCGGCGCCGGTCACCCGGCTGCCCTTCTTCAGAGTCTCGGCCACCCGTGCCTCCTCATGGGAAGTGCGCTCTGGTCTCCTCATGATCACCCCTCAGCGGCCCGATGGCCACCCATTCGGCAAGGTCCGTGCGACAGGGTTTTGACGACGGGAGCGCGTGCCCACAAGCGGAACCCGTGATTCCAGCCGACGGCGTTCGTACGGCCGAACGGGTTGCTCCGCGAAAGAGCAGGTCAGAGACGCGCGACGGCCGACCCCTCGTCGATGAAGGGATCGGCCGTGAAATGGATGTAGGACACACCTCGATACGAGGAGATCTCACACAGATGATGGATCACCGGTAGGCCGAATGATCCAGACGGATGATCCACCGGGCGGGATCACCCCTCGGGCCGGTCTTCCCGCCGTCGATCGCGGGCCGGTGGTCGTCAGTCGGCCGTCGCTCGGCCGTCGCTCGGCCGTCAGGCCAGGGCGACCAGGTCCGCGTAGTCGGCGCCCCACAGGTCCTCGACGCCGTCGGGCAGCAGGATGATCCGCTCGGGCTGCAGCGCCTCCACCGCGCCCTCGTCGTGGGTGACGAGGACGACCGCGCCCTTGTAGGTGCGCAGCGCCCCGAGGATCTCCTCGCGGCTGGCCGGGTCGAGGTTGTTGGTGGGCTCGTCGAGCAGCAGCACGTTGGCGGAGGAGACCACCAGGGTCGCGAGGGCCAGCCGGGTCTTCTCACCGCCGGAGAGCACGCCGGCGGGCTTGTCGACGTCGTCGCCGGAGAACAGGAACGAGCCGAGCGTCTTGCGGACGTCGACCAGGTCCAGGTCGGGGGCGGCGGACCGCATGTTCTCCAGGACCGTGCGCTCCGGGTCGAGCGTCTCGTGCTCCTGCGCGTAGTAGCCGAGCTTGAGGCCGTGACCGGCGACCACCTGGCCCGTGTCGGGCTTCTCCGCGCCGCCGAGCAGCCGCAGCAGGGTCGTCTTGCCGGCGCCGTTCAGACCGAGGATGACGACGCGCGAGCCCTTGTCGATGGCCAGGTCGACGTCGGTGAAGATCTCCAGCGAGCCATAGGACTTCGACAGGCCCTCGGCCATCAGGGGCGTCTTGCCGCAGGGCGCCGGCTCGGGGAAGCGGAGCTTGGCGACCTTGTCGGAGGCGCGCACCGCCTCCAGGCCGGAGAGCAGTTTGTCGGCGCGGCGCGCCATGTTCTGCGCGGCGACCGTCTTGGTGGCCTTGGCGCGCATCTTGTCGGCCTGCGAGTGCAGCGCGGCGGCCTTCTTCTCGGCGTTCTGCCGCTCCCGCTTGCGGCGCTTCTCGTCGGACTCGCGCTGCTGCTGGTAGAGCCGCCAGCCCATGTTGTAGACGTCGATCTGGGAGCGGTTGGCGTCCAGGTAGAACACCTTGTTGACGACCGTCTCGACCAGGTCGACGTCGTGACTGATGACGATGAAGCCGCCGCGGTAGGTCTTGAGGTAGTCGCGCAGCCAGACGATCGAGTCGGCGTCGAGGTGGTTGGTCGGCTCGTCGAGCAGCAGCGTGTCCGCGTCGGAGAACAGGATGCGCGCCAGCTCCACGCGACGGCGCTGACCGCCGGAGAGCGTGTGCAGAGGCTGGCCGAGCACCCGGTCGGGCAGGTTCAGCGCGGCGGCGATGGTGGCGGCCTCGGCCTCGGCGGCGTAACCGCCCTTGGTGAGGAACTCCGTCTCCTGACGCTCGTACTGACGCATCGCCTTGTCGCGGGTGGCGCCCGAGCCGTTGGCGATCCGCTGCTCGTTCTCGCGCATCTTGCGGATCAGGACGTCGAGCCCGCGCGCGGAGAGGATGCGGTCGCGGGCGAGGACGTCGAGGTCGCCGGTGCGGGGGTCCTGCGGGAGGTAGCCGACTTCTCCGGAGCGGGTGACGGTGCCGCCCGCCGGGATGCCCTCACCGGCCAGGACCTTGGTCAGCGTCGTCTTGCCGGCGCCGTTGCGCCCGACCAGACCGATGCGGTCGCCCTTGGCCACGCGGAAGGAGGCGTTCTCGATGAGGATGCGGGCGCCGGCGCGCAGCTCGATGCCGGAGGCGGAGATCACGGACAGACTCCAGTGCGGGGTCGTTGGCGGGATGGGCGGCTGAGGACGTTCCCGCCGTCTAATGCGCGAGGAGAATGGCCATGGGGCCAGTCTAACGGGACCGTGCAAGCACTTTTTCTGCGTTCAGGTGTTCGATCTTCGCGGGAGGCGCGCCGCGGGGCGTTGTCGGTGGCGGCTGCCAGACTGGGCGGCGGGGACGAATCCGGCACCGGGCACAAGGGAGTGATCGGCATGGCAGGCACGAACGGGGGGCGCCCGAGCGTCTTCCCGACGCTGTTGTACGCCGACGCGAAGGCGGCGATCCGGCAGCTCACGGAGGCCCTGGGCTTCACCGAGCTGTCCGTGTACGAGGGCGAGGACGGCACGGTCCTGCACGCCGAGCTGGTGCAGGGGAACGGCGCGGTGATGCTCGGCTCGAAGGGCCGCGGCGGCATCTTCGACGCGGCGATGGAAAAAGCGGGCCCGGCCGGCGTCTACGTCGTGGTGGACGACGTGGACGCACACCATCGGCGGGCCGCGGAGCACGGCGCGGAGATCCTGATGCCCCCGACCGACCAGGACTACGGGTCGCGCGACTACATGGCCCGCGACCTCGAGGGCAACGTCTGGAGCTTCGGCACGTACGCGCCCGAGACACAGGGCTGAGCGCCGACGGGCCGCCGCGCGGGCGGCCCGCGCCGCCGCGGCCGCCCGCCCAGCGGTCAGCTGCCGCCGGTGTGCACCTGGAAGGCGGCCCGGCGGACGGCCTTGGCCAGCGCCGGATCGGGGTGCGCGGCGGCCAGCGCCACCAGCACCTGCACGGTGCGCGGGTGCCCGACGGCGCGTACCTCGGTCAGCAGCGCGGGCACGGTCGGCTGCAGCGCGGACTCCAGGTGGCGTACCAGCATGGGCGCCTCCCCGTGGTCGGCGACGGCCGCGGCGGTGTCGACCCACAGCCAGGTGGCCTCCTCCCGGGTGAGCACCTCGTGGGCGTCCTCCGGGTCGACGCCGTCGTGCTCGGCGAGCCACAGGAGGGCGTACGGCCGCAGGGCCGGCTCCTCGACGACCGCGCGGACGTCCGGCTCGGCGGGGGCGCCGACCACGCGCAGCGCCTCGAAGGCGAGGCCGCGCAGCAGGGCGTCGTCACCGCGGGCGGCCAGCAGCAGCTCGCTGACGGCGCTGCCGACGGTCCGGGCGGCCAGCCAGGCGCGGTACTCGGCGCGGGCCGCGTTCGGCCGGAGCTGGGCGCAGCCGCGGAGCATGCCCTCGGCCGACTGCTCGATGTTGCCGGCGGGGCTCTGCGCGGCGACGCAGATCTGTTCCAGCTTGACCCAGACCGCCCAGCTGCCCAGCGGCGTCAGGGTGGCCTGCCCGCCGCCGCAGGTGAGCGCTCCCACCGCCGCGAGGGCGTGCAGGGCCCAGTCGAGAAGGGGGGCGAGCTCGGCGTCCTGGGCGGGCTCCGCCGGGTCGACGTCGACGGGGACCGGGGCGACGAGCGGGGCCGCCGGTTCGGTCCCGGCGCCGTAGGGCACCTCGCAGCGCTCGGTGCGCAGTTCGGTGACGCGCTGGCGCAGCAGGTCCAGGAGCTGTTCCACGGGGACGGGCCCGGCGGACAGCTGGAGGAAGGAGAGCACCTGCGGCATGGCCGTGACGACCTCGGCGACGGCGGCGGGCTCCTGCTCCTCGGGTTCCGGCGAGGCGAGCGACCAGGCGTCGAACAGGGCGACCCAGCCGCGCAGGACGGCACTGTCGTCGCGGTCCCAGGCGCGCAGCCGCCAGCCGGGGCGGGCGCTGTCCCCGTGCACCTCGACGAGGCCCGCGAGGCGGGCGGTGTCCCAGTCGGCGCGGATCCGATCGGTCGTCAGACCCAGATCGGACGCCGCGCGTTCGGCGGTCGTCTCCGAGAGGGTGGCCTTGCCGTCGGCCGTCGCCGCGTCACGGCCCGGGCCGAGGGCGTTGTCGGCCCAACGGGCGACACGGGCCGCGGCGGCCAGTCCGGAGCGCGCCATTCTGGCCAGCTCCGCGGGCGCCGGGGTGCCCTCCGGCGGGCGGGGTGCGGGGCGGCGCGGGCGCCGCTCGTTCACAGCTGAGGGGGCGGCGGCCAGGGGTCGCGGGCGGACGAGTCGAAGCCTGGAGTCGCGCGGGATACGGGACGTCACGGGTGCAGTCTTCCGGTTGACGGTCCGAAAACCCAAACGGAATGGCTCGGCGGGCCCGAGGACCGCCCTGCGCACGGGGTGCCGTGGAGGCCCACGGGACGCCTTCAGGCCAGTGGTACCGGGTTGAACGGAACGGGCGCACCCGCTCCGGCCGGACCACGCCGACGCACCGCGTGGGCGGCGTTCCGCCACGGCCCCGCCACAGACCGGACGGATCCGAACGCGCGGCGGGGGCACGGCCCCAAGCCCCCACCGGGAGCCCGGGGCGGACACGCCGAGGCGATGCCCGAAGCGCACACCGAAAGCCCGGTCCCGTCAAACGCCGGGCGGAAACGGAGGCGCGGGCCGGGGGCGAAGGGCAAGGGCGCGAACCCCGGCGACGCCGGGTGCAGACGAGGACGGGCCGCGGCCCTGAGCGGAGGGCGAGGGCGCGAACTCGGGCGACGCCGGGCGCAGACGAGAGCGGGCAAGGGCACGGCCCTGAGCGAAGGTCGGCGGAGCCGGGGGCGGGGGGCGGCGGAGCTCGGGGCGAGGGGCCGGCGGAGCTGGGGGCCAGGGGGTTACATCAGGGGGGTCAGGAAGCGGCGGAGGGCCTCCTCGTAGGCGCGGGGGTCGGGGTTCCACATGGCGCCGTGCGGGGCGTGCGGGACGGTGTGGAGGGCGACGAGGTCGGGGCGGCGGTCGGCGAGCCGGCGGCTGTCGGCCCAGGGGGCGACGGCGTCGTCAGGTCCGTGGAAGACCAGGGTCGGGACCCGCAGCCGCACCGGGCGGCCGTCCGCGCCGCCGGGGCCGCCCGCCATGCCGGTGCGACCCTCGGCGGCGCGGACGGCGAGCGGCAGGAGGGCGGCCGGCGTGTGCCGGGCGGCGGCGAGGGCGCGCACCGTGGCCCGCCAGTCGAGGACCGGGGAGTCCAGCACGAGTCCCGAGACCAGGTCGCGCAGGCCGGAGTCGGCGGCGGCGCGCAGGGCCATGGCGGCGCCCGTGGACCAGCCGAGCAGGACGACGCTCCGGGCGCCGTAGCGCACGGCGTACCGCATCGCCGCGTCCAGGTCGCGCCACTCGGTCGCGCCGAGGTGGTTGAGGCCGTCCGGGGAACGGGGCGCGCCGAGGTCGCCGCGGTAGGCGAGGGCGAGCACGGGGAGGCGGGCGCCGTGCAGGAAGCCGATGAGGTTGAGCGCGTGTTCCCGGGTGGTCCCCAGGCCGTGCACGGCGATCACCCAGGTGCTCCGTGCGCCGGGCACGAACCAGGCGGGCAGGTTGCCCAGTTCACCGGGCACGTCGACGTCGGCGTGGTCGAGGCCGAGGGCGGTGCCGGGGTCGCCGACGTGCAGGTTCGGGGTGAGCCAGACCGCGTCGCCGGCGTCCAGGGAGCCGTGGGCGACGCGTTCCAGCCGGCGCACGACGGTGTCGGCGGAGTGCGCCGCGTCCGGCAGGACCGGGCCGACGACGGCGTGGGAGCCGTTGCCGGAGAGGCCGTAGGCGCCGGGGCGCAGGGCCGCGAGGTCGCGCGTGAGGGTGACCTGTCCGGCGGCCGTGCCGTGCACGGTGAGCCGGGGTTCGGTGGGCAGGGGCCGGCCGGGCGGCGCCTTCAACGCGGCGTCGCTGGCGAACCGGCCGGCGGCGACACCGGCGGCCCCGGCGGCCAGGGCTGCGGTGACGGCGGCGGCCGTCGCGGTGACAGTGCGCACGAGCCCAGTGTCCCGGCCAAGGCGCGGACCGGCCAGCGGTGCGGTCGGCCGGGGTGACGCAGGCGGGAACGCGCGGCCCGTCAGCCCGGCTGTCCGTAACCCCGCAGACGCTCCCCCACCTGGGCGACCTGCTCCTCCGTCAGGAGGGCGGGCGTGCGGCCGGGCGCCGAGGAGGCGGTCAGCCACAGGCGGCACATCCACTCCAGTTGGGCCGTGCGGTCGTACGCCTGGTCGAGGCCGGCGCCGTGGGTCAGGGCGCCGTGGTTGCGCAACAGGCAGCCGGACCGCCCCTCCAGGGCCCGGAGCGTGTGCGCGGCCAGCTCCTCGGTGCCGTACGCGGCGTAGGGGGCGACGCGGACGGGGCCGCCGAGCGCGGCGGCCATGTAGTGGACGAGGGGCAGCTCGTCGACGAGGGTGGAGACCGCCGTGGCGTGCACGGCGTGGGTGTGCACGATCGCCCCGGCGTCGGTGGCCCGGTAGACGGCCAGATGCATGGGCAGTTCGCTGGTGGGGACCAGGGCGCCGAGGACCTGCCGGCCGGCGAGGTCGACGCCGGTGACGTCGTCCGGGGCGAGCCGGTCGTAGGGCACGCCGGACGGGGTCACGAGGACGGTGTCGCCGACGCGCACCGAGACGTTGCCCGAGGTGCCGACGACCAGCCCGTCGGCGACCGTTCGGCGGGCCGCCGACACCAGCTCCGCCCAGGCCCGCGCCTCCTCGGGGGATGCCTGCCGCCCCCGCCGCCGGACGTCCGGTCGCTCGCCTCGATGCTCAGCCATGCCGCGATCCTGCCAGGCGCCGCCGGGGGCCGTCGGCGCCTCCCGCGCGGGCGATACCGCAACCGCGTCATCCGGACACCGTGACGCCCGCCTCAGTTCATCTTCCGTTCACCCAGGTTGCCTACGGTCAATCAGCCAATGACTTCGAACGATTGCCTGGGTAAATGGAAAACTTCTCGCTGATCCTCGCGATTGTGGTGGTTACCGCACTTGCGTTTGATTTCACGAACGGTTTTCACGACACCGCCAACGCGATGGCCACGACCATCTCGACCGGTGCACTCAAGCCCAAGGTCGCGGTGGCCATGTCCGCCGTGCTGAACCTTGTGGGAGCCTTCCTCTCGGTGGAGGTCGCCAACACGATCTCCAAAGGTCTCGTCGACGAGACCGGCATCCGTCCCGAGGTCATCTTCGCCGCCCTGGTCGGAGCGATCCTCTGGAATCTGCTGACCTGGCTGGTGGGTCTGCCCTCCAGCTCCTCGCACGCCCTCATGGGCGGCCTGATCGGCGCCACCATCGCCTCGGCCGGAGCGGGCGCGGTGCACGGCGACGTGCTGGTCACCAAGGTGCTGCTGCCGGCGGTCGCCGCCCCGATCGTCGCGGGCCTCGCGGCGATGCTCGCCACCCGCCTGTCCTACACGCTGGGCCGCAAGGCCGACGGCAAGGCCGCGGACAAGGGCTATCGCGCGGGCCAGATCGCCTCGGCCGGCCTGGTCTCCCTCGCCCACGGCACCAACGACGCCCAGAAGACGATGGGCATCATCACCCTGGCGCTGGTCGCCGGCGGCGCCGTGGCCCCCGACTCCGACCCGCCCACCTGGGTCATCCTCTCGGCCGGTCTGGCCATCGCGCTCGGCACCTACCTCGGCGGCTGGCGCATCATCCGCACGATGGGCAAGGGGCTGACCGACCTCCAGCCGCAGCAGGGTTTCGCGGCCCAGACCAGTGCCGCGACCGTCATCCTGGCCTCCTCGCACCTCGGGTTCTCCCTCTCCACCACGCATTCGGTCTCCGGTGCGGTGATGGGCGCGGGGCTGGGCCGCAAGGGCGGCGTGGTCCGGTGGTCGACGGCGACCCGCATGTTCGTCGCCTGGGGTCTGACCCTTCCGGCCGCGGCCCTGGTCGGCGCGCTCGCCGAGTCGGTCACCGGGCTCGGCGACTGGGGCACGGCCGTGGTCGCCGTCTTCCTGATCGCCTCCAGCGCGGCCATCTGGAAGATCTCCCGGCGCGAGGTCGTCGACGCGTCGAACGTCAACGAGTCCGAGGAGCCGGCCGGTGTGATCACCACGGCCATCGCCATGGTCGCGCCGCCGCCCACGGGCGCGCCGGCCGAGGACGTCACGACGGACCTGACGGCGACCATCCCGGCGCCGACCGCGCCGCCCGCCCCCGCCGCTCCCCCGGCCGCGGCCGTCTGAGCCCGCGCCACCGGAACGAAGGAAGAGAACCGGCATGAAGATCGACTGGGCAGCCCTGGGCTCCGTGTTCGGCGTCAGCCTCGTGGTCACCGTGGGCCTCGTCGCCCTGTTCACCCTCGGCGTCATGGGCCTGTCGCGCAGGGAACGCGCGACGGCCGAGGGCGGCTCGGCCGCCCTCGCGGTGACGGGCGCGTACGCCTGCTTCGCAGCCTGCGCGGCTGCGGTGGCCTACGGAATCTCGCTGATCGTCGTCTGACACGGCGTCTGATCGTCGTCTGACGCGTCGTGGACCGACCGAACGGGGTGCGGGACGGATCGCCG
>NZ_JBEPBI010000138.1:0-20927 GCF_040299045.1 Streptomyces sp. NPDC001027 | reverse complement strand
AGCAGCGCGTCGCCATCGCCCGCGCGCTGGCGATGGACCCGAAGCTGATGCTGTTCGACGAGCCGACCTCGGCCCTCGACCCGGAGCTGGTCGGCGACGTCCTCGACGTCATGCGCGACCTCGCCGAGTCCGGCATGACGATGGTCGTCGTCACCCACGAGATGGGCTTCGCCCGCGAGGTAGGCGACAGCCTGGTCTTCATGGACGGCGGTGTGGTCGTCGAGTCGGGCAACCCGCGCGAGGTCCTGACCAACCCGCAGCACGAGCGGACGCAGGCGTTCCTGTCCAAGGTGCTGTAGCGGTACGGCACGCGTGAGGAGGGGCGGTACGGGATTCCCGTACCGCCCCTCCTCGTACCTGTGCGCTCAGGGCAACAGCGCGGGATTCAGCGCCAGTTGCCGCAGCTGAGGCTGGGTCAGCGGGTAGGTGAACATCGTCCGGTACGGTGCCCCGCCCTGGGCGTCGACCCAGGACGTGACGGTCAGGACGGTGCCGTCCTTCGACGTCAGCTGAGCCGTCAAGGCGTACGAGAACTCGGGCAGTCTCTTGTCAGGCGACCGCCAGGTCTTCAGCTGTCCTCCTCCGGGCACCTTCTCCGTGACGCAGTCGGCCACCCCCTTCGGAGCAGGCGTGGGGCAGGCGACGCGGGCCGTCCCGGACGGCTTGCGCACGACGACCGTGAGGTAGCCGACACCTGCGCCCCGGGTGACGGAGTACGCCCCGTCGTAAGGCCCGACCCCGCGCTCCCCCCGCACGAGCCTGCCCTCCAGGCCCACGTAGCCCTGTGCGACCTCGCGCACCCTGCCCACCCCGGCGGGCAGCAGCTTCGCGAAGCCGGCCGTCCCCGCGCGGGCCCCCGAGCTGCCGACGCCGGAGCCGGTCGCGTTCTGCCCCCCGGTCCCGCCCGGCAGGACCCCCGTCCCGAGGACGACTCCCCCGGCGACCACGACCGCCACCGCGCCCGTGACCGCCACCCGCCGCCGGCGCCGTAGCGCTGCGGCCCGCGCGAAGACGCTCTCACTGCTGCGGGCGACCGGGGGTTCGACCGTGTCGACCGCGTGCCCCAGCAGATCCCGCACCGTGTCCTGCTCGTTCATACGAATTCCTCCCGCACCGCGGCCCGCAGCGCCGCGAGTCCCCTCGCCGTGTGGCTCTTGACCGTGCTCTCCCGCATCCCCAGCAGCTCTGCGGTCGCCGCGACGCCGAGGTCCTCCCAGTAGCGCAGCACCAGCACCGCCCGCTGCTTCGGCGGCAGCGCGGCGAGCGCGGCGCGGACCACGAGACCGGTGTCCCGGTCCGTCGACCGGGCCGCCACGTCGGGCAGCTCGCCGTAGGCGCGCTCCCGCCGCCAGAACCGGCGCCGCCCCGCGATGAAGGTGTTGACCAGCGTCTTGCGCGCGTAGGCCTCCAGGTTGTCCAGCCGCCCGTGCCGGCGCGCCCCGAGGACGACCTTGACGAGCGTCGTCTGGACGAGGTCGTCGGCCTCGTCGCGGTCGCCGCACAGCAGGAGTGCGCTGCGGAACAACGCCGTCCGTCTTCCCTCGACGAAGGCGTGCAGAGCCGCTTCCGCGCCCCGCGCCATCCCTCCCCCTCTCCCGGTCCGTCCGGCGGCGGACCGTCTCACCCTTCCAGTGCGGTGGGGAGCCCCTCGGGACGCAGCGGACGCCCACGAGATTTCGGAGGCCTTGCTTCCGGCGCATGCGTAATACCCTGGGAGCATCCTCAGCAGTTACCCGGCCGCGTCCACGACGCGTGCGCGACCATCGAGCCCCTGGTAAGGACGACAAGTGGAGCTTGCCCATTACTCGGATTACGCCGTGCGTCTCGTCAACAGCGAGGACCCGGCCCGGGGCAAGGACGCGCTGACCTCGGTCGAGGCCGTCCGCGCGCTCTTCGGCGCCAGCCGGTCGGCCGCCCGCCGCGCCACCGACGCGGACGTCACCCGGTTCCGGTCGGTCCGCGGCCGGCTGCGCGCGGTCTTCGAGGCGGCCGACGAGGGCGACGAGACCCTCGCGGTGGACCTGCTGAACTCGCTGCTGCTGGAGTTCCCGGTGAGCCCGCAGATCTCCGGCCACGACGTCCGCGACGACGACGGCCGTCCGCTGTGGCACATGCACCTGGCCGACCACCCCTCGAACGCGACGGCGGGGTACGCGGCGATCGCCGCCATGGGGCTGGCCTTCCACCTGACGGAGCACGGCGTGGACCGGCTCGGCCTGTGCGAGGCGAGCCCGTGCCGCAACGCCTACCTCGACACGTCGACCAACCGCTCCCGGCGCTACTGCTCCGACCGCTGCGCCACCCGCGCCAACGTGGCCGCCTACCGCGCCCGCAAGCGCCTGGAGACGGACCGGACGCCCCCGACCGGCCGCGCGGCCGACAGCGCCCAGCGCAGCACCGCCAGCGGCGAGCTCTGATCCCGCCGCCGCGGGCGGTAGCGCAGCCGCACCCTGCCGAGGACCAGCTCGTCGGGCACCGTGCCGTAGTCCGTGCTGTCGCCGCCCGCGAAGGCGTTGTCGCCGAGCACCCACCAGCCGCCCTCGCGGCGCTCCGCGGCCCGTTTGACGACGAGCAGGTCCTGCTGGAAGGGATGCCGCAGCACCACCACGTCACCGGGCCGCACCCGGGCGCCGTAGTGCACCACGAGCTGATCCCCGTGGTGGAGCGTGGGCACCATGGACGGGCCGGTCACCTCGGCCAGCCCGAAGGGCGCGGCGGCCCTCCCCCGCTCGGTGTCCTGCGACGGTTCCGGCATGCCCGGCACCTCCCCGGTCCGTTCCTCCACCAGTCTCAGTCTGACCCCGGACTTTTGTCCTAAGCCCAAGGGGGCACCCGCGAAAAGCCGTCCGGCAGGGAGTAATGTCCCACCTGAGAAGACGATCACGAGGAAGGAACGCTCCATGCTTTCCCGCCTGTTTGCCCCCAAGGTCAAGGTCAGCGCGCACTGCGACCTGCCCTGCGGCGTGTACGACCCGGCCCAGGCCCGCATCGAGGCGGAGTCGGTGAAGGCCGTGCAGGAGAAGATGGCCGCCAACGACGACCCGCACTTCCAGGCGCGCGCCACCGTCATCAAGGAGCAGCGCGCAGAGCTCGCGAAGCACCACGTCTCCGTGCTGTGGAGCGACTACTTCAAGCCCCCGCACTTCGAGAAGTACCCGGAGCTGCACCAGCTGGTCAACGACACCCTGAAGGCCCTGTCGGCCGCCAAGGCCTCGACGGACCCGAAGACCGGTGAGAAGGCCCTGGAGCTCATCGCCCAGATCGACAAGATCTTCTGGGAGACGAAGAAGGCCTGACCTTCTTCACGCTGTTCTGACCTGCGTTTCTTTCAGCCGCAGCGTCACTCTCCCCGCACCCGGCCCGCAGGCCGCCGCACCTCGGCGGCCGTCCGCGGTCCGGGTGCGGTGCGTTGTGCGTCATGTTCTCCGGCGAACCGTCCGCGGCCCCGCCCGGCGGGGGCGGGCGGCGCTGCCCGCCCGCGCCGGTCAGACCTCGCGCCAGCGGGGCCGGGCCCGGTCCGTCGTGTCGGCCTCGCCCGCCTCCAGCAGCCCCGCCGCGGCGCCCACGATGCGCGGATCCGGGGTGCCGACGACTTCCTCGTCCTTGTCGGTGTAGGAGAACCGGGCGAGCACGCTGCGCATGGCCTCCACGCGGGCGCGCTTCTTGTCGTTGCTCTTGACCACGGTCCAGGGCGCGTACGCCGTGTCCGTGTCGTGGAACATGGCGACCTTGGCCTCGGTGTAGTCGTCCCAGCGATCCAGCGAGGCGAGGTCCATCGGGCTCAGCTTCCACTGCCGCACGGGGTCGATCCGGCGGATGGTGAAGCGGGTGCGCTGCTCGCTCTGCGACACCGAGAACCAGAACTTCACCAGGTCGACGCCGTCGTCCACGAGCATCCGCTCGAACATCGGCGCCTGGCGCGCGAAGCGCCGGTACTCGTCGTCGGAGCAGAAGCCCATGACCCGCTCGACCCCGGCCCGGTTGTACCAGGACCGGTCGAAGAGGACGATCTCGCCCGCGGTCGGCAACTGCTCGACATACCGCTGGAAGTACCACTGCCCCCGCTCCCGCTCGGTCGGCTTCTCCAGGGCCACCACCCGGGCGCCCCGCGGGTTGAGGTGCTCGGTGAACCGCTTGATGGTGCCGCCCTTGCCGGCCGCGTCGCGCCCCTCGAAGACGATGACGAGTCTGCGTCCCGTGTCCTTGATCCAGCTCTGCAGCTTCAGCAGCTCGATCTGCTGGAGCCGCTTGTGCCAGTCGTACTCCCGGCGTTCCATGCGCTGCGCATAGGGGTAGTTCTCCCGCCAGGTGTCGACCGGGGTCCCGTCAGGCCTGATGAGAAGGGGTTCGTCGTGATCGCTGTAGTCGACTCGCAGGTCGGCCAGTTCGGACAGCGGGGGCGGTATCGCCATGCCCTCTACCTCCCGGTCTCGGACCTCGGGCCCACGTGTGGACGGCGAGGTGACCAGCCATGCGTTCACCATGCGCCCGCCGCCGCCCCGGCGCACCCCGAAGGGCCGCGGCCCCGGCCCGGTGGCCGGAGTCCCGCGGCGTCGATCCGCCCACAGGAGAGCACGGGCCCGTGTACGCGAGGCGAACCGCAGGCGAAGCCCGCCCGGCGCCCCGCGCCCACCGGGCGCGTCACCGTGCCATGCTGGCAGGGTGAAACGGGAGGACCTGGTCAGACTGCGGCAGGCACGGGACCGCATGGACCGTGAGTACGCCGAACCGCTCGACGTCGCCGCGCTCGCGCGCACCGCGCTGATGTCCTGCGGCCACTTCCAGCGCAGCTTCCGCGAGGCCTACGGCGAGACGCCGTACAGCTACCTCATGACCCGCAGGGTCGAGCGCGCCAAGGCCCTGCTGCGCCGGGGCGACCTCAGCGTGACCGAGGTGTGCATGGCGGTCGGCTGCACCTCGCTCGGCTCGTTCAGCGCCCGGTTCACCGAGCTGGTCGGCGAGACCCCGAGCGCGTACCGGGCGCGGTCGCACGAGCCGAGCGCGGTCATCCCGCCGTGCGTGGCCCGCAAGTTCACCCGCCCGCGACGCTCCGGACCTCCCCTACGCCCGTAAGGCTGGACACCATGGACCTGCTGCTGCACCAGTGCTTCATCGCCGTCGACGACCACGACAAGGCCGTGTACTTCTACCGTGACGTCCTCGGGCTGGAGGTCCGCAACGACGTCGGCTTCGAAGGGATGCGCTGGGTGACGCTCGGCTCACCGCTCCAGCCGGACGTCAGCGTCGTGCTGGAGCCGCCGGGCGCCGATCCCGACGCCTCCCCCGCCGACAAGGACGCGCTGGCCCGGCTGCTCGCCAAGGGTCTGCTGCGCGGGGTCATCTTCTCCACCGCCGACTGCGACGCCCTGCACGCACGCGTGCGGGAGGCCGGCGTCGAGGTGCTGCAGGAGCCGACCGACCAGCCGTACGGGGTGCGCGACTGCGCGTTCCGCGATCCGGCCGGGAACCTGCTGCGGTTCATGGAGCGCAAGGACGGCGTCGGGCGTCCCGGCGTGTGAGCAAGCCTCCGCTCGCGGGGAGGCCGCGCCTACGATCGGCTCATGAGCACCCCGGCCGCCCGCCCCGCCCCCGCCGTCCGCTGGACGTACGCCTTCGTCGACCGGCCCGCCCGCCGCTTCGCGCGGGCGTGCGCCTTCTGGACCGCGGTCACCGACACCGAGCTGTCCGGACTGCGCGGCGACGAGGGTGAGTTCGTCACGCTGGTGCCGGGGGGCGGCGCGGACGCCTGTGTGAAGGTCCAGGGGGTGGCGGACGGCGACGGCGGCGCGCATCTCGACCTCGCCGTCGAGGACGTGCCCGGATTCGCGGCCGGGGCGACGCGGCTGGGGGCGACGACGGCCGCCGCGCACGAGGGATGGTCCGTGCTGCGCTCCCCCGGCGGGCTGTCGTTCTGCGCGGTGCCGTGGCAGGGGGAGGCGAAACGGCCGCCCGTGGTGGCCGACAGCCGGCTGGACCAGGTGTGCCTGGACCTCGCGCCGTCCGTGTTCGACGCCGAAGTCGCCTTCTGGAGCGCGCTGCTGCCCGACTGGACGTCCCGGCCGGGCTCACGGTCCGAGTTCCACGTGGTCGAACCGCCGGCCGGGCTGCCGATCCGCATCCTGCTCCAGCGGCTCGACGAGGAGCGCCCCGACGGCGCGGACCCGGCCTCGGCCCATCTCGACCTCGCGTGCGGGCCGGACGTCGACGCGGTGCGCGTCCGTCATGAGCGGCTCGGCGCGCTGCTGGTCGCCCGCGAGCCGCACTGGACGGTGATGCGCGACCCGGCCGGCGGGCTGTACTGCCTGACCGGACGCGACGCGGAGACGGGCGGGCTGCCGCGGACGGCCTCCTGACCTGCCGTCGGCCCGGGTCCGCCCGCCCGGCAGCGGGCGGCGGGCCGCGGGCGTGCGTCGCCCGGAGTCACGAGGCGGGGGCGGCGGGGGTCTCGGGCTTCTGCTCGGGCTCGGCGACGGCGTCCGCGTACGCCTCGCACTCCTCGTTGTGGCACGGCCCCGCCGTCCAGCGCGGCACCCACGCCCCCAGCGTCTTGTGCCGCTGGACGACAGATTGCACGGGCTGCCCACAGGCGGGACACACGCGTTGTTCCCTGTCCATGCCCTCAGAGTAGGACGGCCAGGGCGCGAGCGCTCCCCGCGTGCACCGGTGGGTCAGCGCGCCCGGTCGTAGGTGCGCACCACGGCGCCGTTGCCGAAGGAGCGCACGTCGACGAGGGCGAAGGGGGCGACGTCGCAGTCGGCGGCGCCGAACATCGGCATGCCGGAGCCGTAGACGAACGGGTACGTCTTGATCACCAGCTGGTCGATCTCGTCGAACAGCTCCCCCGCCAGACGGGAGCCGCCGCACAGGTAGATGTCGAGGCCGCCGTTTTGCGCCTTCAGCTCGCGCACCGTGTCGAGCAGCCCCTCCCCGACGATCTCGACCTCCGGGCTCGGCGAGGCGGCGATGGTGCGGGAGGCGACGTACTGGCGCAGATGGGCGTACGGGCTGACGTGGCCCTCCTTCAGCGCCAGGTCATAGCTGGCCCGGCCCTGGATGATCGTGTCGAACCGCTTGTTCTCCAGGTCGTCGAAGCCCAGGGCGCGCCGGCCGGGCGTCGGCACGGTCTCCGGATACTCGGCCTTCAGGAAGTCCAGGAACTCCTCGTCGACGTACGCGTACATCGCCGTGGCGTCGCCCGTGGCGTCTCCGATGAAGCCGTCGACGGAGCAGGCGATGTAGTACGTGAGCTTTCGCAAGTGGGTCTCTTTCCGTAGGCTGCGTGAACCACTCCAGTTGTAGTACTTCAGGTGTAGTGGTTGCAAGGGATTACGCGCCGCGGTCCGGGAATCGCGACAAGTGAGAGAGAAGGTTCCGCATGGCCGGAAATCCGGAGCGCCGGGCGGCCCTGGTCGACGCCGGGGTCGAGGTGCTCGCCCTCGAAGGGGCGAGGGGGCTGACGTTCCGTGCGGTGGACTCGGCGGCCGGGGTGCCGGTGGGCACCGCCTCCAACTACTTCACCGGACGGGACGACCTGCTCCGGCAGATCGACGCCCGGCTGCACGTCCGGCTGGCGCCCGACCCCGAGGTGCTCGGCGCCCTGATGACACGGCCGCGCGACCGCTCGCTGGTCGCCGCGTTCATGCACGACCTGATGGCCCGCGCGACCCGGGACCGGACGGGCTACCTCGCTCTGATGGAGATGCGCGTGGAGGCGACCCGGCGTCCCGAACTGCGGTCCTCCTTCACCGCGTCGGTGCGCGGCGATCTCCAGGAGGGGATGGACTTCCACCGTGCGGCGGGGCTGCCCGGCGGCGACGAGACCGTGGTGGTGCTCTACCTCGCGATGCTCGGCCTGCTCCTGGAACACCTCACCCTGCCGGCCGTCCTGGACGGCGTCCTGCCCGGCGTCTCGGCGCCGGACGGGCTGATCGACCGCATCGTGGCCACGGTCGTCCCGGAGCAGCCCTGACACCCTGAGAGCGCCCGTCCCGACGGGGCCCACGGCCCGGCGGGGCCCGACGGCCCGACGCACCTCCGGGGCCCGCCGACGGCCGCCTACGGACACGCCGGGGCGCGGAACACGACGGTCTTCCCGACCCACCGCACTCCGCGCCCCGGCGCCCCGATCCCCGGCCGTGCCCCCCTTCGTCCCGGCCGTGCTCCCCGCCTTCGCCTCAGCGTTGGCCTCCCGTTCCTCCCGACGGTGGTCCCCCTTTTCGCCCCGGCCGTGGTCCGCCCCTTCGTCCCGGCGCTGCGGCTCGGGCCCCGGCCCTTGCGGCTCGTCTAGGCGGTGCGCCGGGTCACGAACTCGGCCAGCGACAGCAGACCGCCCGCCGACTCCGGGTCCGGGACGGCGCGGGTCAGTTCGTGCAGGGCACGGGACATCCGGTCCGCCGCCTGCTCCTGCGCCCAGGCACGGCCGCCGGCCCGTTCGACGGCCAGCGTCGTGCGGTCCAGGTCGGCCGGCCGGTAGGGCGCCGCGTACAGCTCGGCCAGCTCTGCGGCCTCCGGGGTGCCCGAGGTGAGTGCGGCGACCACCGGCAGGGACTTCTTGCGGGACGCGAGGTCGGCGCCGGCCGGCTTGCCGGTCTGGCGCGGGTCCCCCCAGACGCCGATGACGTCGTCGATGAGCTGGAAGGCGAGTCCGGCCTCCCTGCCGAACGCGTCCAGCGCGTCGACGTCCGCTTCCGCCGCCCCTGCGTACAGCGCGCCCACCGCACAGGCGCAGCCGAGCAGCGCGCCCGTCTTCGCCTCGGCCATCGCGAGCACCTCGTCGAGGGTGATCTCGGTGGGACCGCGTCTCTCCATGGCCGTGTCCGCCTGCTGGCCGGCGCAGAGCTCCACCACACAGGCCGCCACGCGAGCGGCGGCCGCCGCCGAGGCGGGGTGCGGGTCCGCGGCGAGCATCCCGAGTGCGAGGGCCTGCAGAGCGTCCCCGGCGAGGATCGCGTCGGCGTCGCCGAACACGGTCCAGGCGGTGGGGCGGTGGCGGCGGGTGGTGTCCCGGTCCATCACGTCGTCGTGCAACAGCGTGAAGTTGTGGACCAGTTCGACCGCCGCGGCGGCCCGGACGGCCGCCGCGCGGGCCGCGGGGCCGCCGAGCGCGGCGGCCGCGGCGAGCACGAGGGCCGGGCGGATCGCCTTGCCCGCGTTGCCCGCCGCCGGGGCGCCGTCCGCGTGCTGCCAGCCGAAGTGGTGGAGCGCGACCCGCCGCAGGGAGCCGGGCAGCGAGTCGATCGCCGAGCGCAGTTCCGGATCGACCGCGGCCCGGGACTCCTCCAGCACGGCCGCCGCCTCCTGCCCGTCGGCCGGCCCCGCATCGCCGTCGTCCTGACTTCCGGCGGCCCCCCGCCCTTCCCGCGCCCCGCCTCGCTGCCGCCTGACGGCGGAGGTCACCGCCAGCGGCCGATCTCGACGTTCTCCAGGACGCCCAGCGCGTCCGGCACCAGGACGGCGGCCGAGTAGTAGGCCGTGACCAGGTACTTGATGATGGCCTGTTCGTTGATGCCCATGAACCGCACGGACAGGCTCGGCTCGATCTCGTCCGGCAGGCCCGACTGGCGCAGCCCGATGACGCCCTGGTCCTGCTCGCCCAGACGCATCGCGATGATCGAGCTGGTGCGGGCCTCGCTGACCGGGATCTTGTTGCACGGGTAGATCGGCACCCCGCGCCAGGTCGGGATCCGGTTGCCGCCGACGTCGATCGTCTCGGGGACGAGTCCGCGCTTGTTGAGCTCGCGGCCGATCGCGGAGATGGCGCGCGGGTGGGCGAGCAGCATCTTGGTGCCGCGCCGCCTGCTGAGGAGTTCGTCCAGGTCGTCGGGGCTGGGCACGCCGTCGTGCGGCTGGAGCCGCTGGTCGTACTCGCAGTTGTGGAGCAGCCCGAACTCCCGGTTGTTGACGAGCTCGTGCTCCTGGCGCTCCTTGAGCGCCTCGACCGTCAGCCGCAACTGCTGCTCGGTCTGGTTCATCGGCTGGTTGTACAGGTCGGCCACGCGTGAGTGGATGCGCAGGACGGTCTGCGCGATGCTCAGTTCGTACTCGCGGGGCCTCGCGTCGTAGTCGACGAAGGTGTGCGGGATGTCCTGCTCGCCGGCGTGGCCCGCGGCGAGGTCGACCTCCTTCTCGCCGTACCGGTTGGTGCGCTGCTCGGGGATCGCGCGCAGCTGCCGCAGATGCTCGCCCAGCGACTCGGCGCGCTCGGCGACCTGCTCGACGTCCTGCCGGGTGAGGACCAGCACCGTGCAGGCGGTGTCGGCGCGGGCCGTGTACTCCCAGATGGCGTCCGCGTCGAGCAGCGACTGGTCGCCGAAGTACGCGCCGTCGGCGAGCACTCCGAGCACCTGGTCGTCGCCGTAGGGGCCGGTGCCGACCTTCTCCACACGGCCGTGCGCCAGCAGGTAGACCTCCTCGCTCTGGCTGCCGAAGGAGGCGATCACCTCGCCGGGGCCGAACTCCCGCTGCCGGCAGCGCTGGGCGAGCTCCGCCAGCACCTCCTCGTCCTCGTAGGAACGCAGTGCGGGCAGTTCGCCCAGCTCCGCCGGGATGACCTCGACGCGGTCGCCGGTCTTGACGAACGTGATGCGGCCGTCGCCCACCGCGTACGTCAGACGCCGGTTGACCCGGTACGTCCCACCCTGCACATCCACCCAGGGCAGGGTCCGCAGCAGCCAGCGAGAGCTGATCTCCTGCATCTGCGGCGCGGACTTGGTCGTGGTGGCCAGGTTCCGCGCGGCCGCGGTGCCGAGGCTCTGCTGCGGCTTGCCCGACTCCGTGCGGACCTCTTCGCCTACCGACATGAGAAATGCCCTCCCGATTCATGCACGGGCGCCGAACTGCGCCGGTGCACTCCGTTCACGCGGCAAGCCTTCCATCACGGTGTGTGCTCGTGCTATTACCCGAAAGAGCGGGAATGGATCAACGCGGGCCTGGGAAGAAGCACGTTTCACCGAACGATGTTCGACAATGGGCGGGTGACCGACCTGCACCCCCGTCTGCCCTCTCCGCTCCAGGAGGTGAGCGACGACCGGTTCGCCCGGCACGGCGTGCGGCTGCTGCTCAAGCGGGACGACCTGATCCATCCCGAGCTGATCGGCAACAAGTGGCGCAAGCTCGCGCCCAACCTGGAGCGGGCGGCCGGCCGGACGCTCCTCACGTTCGGCGGCGCCTACTCCAACCACCTGCGCGCCACGGCCGCCGCCGGGCGCCTCCTGGGGCTGCCGACGGTCGGCGTGGTGCGCGGCGACGAGCTGGCCGGCCGGCCGCTGAACCCCTCGCTGACCCGGTGCGCGGCGGACGGGATGCGCCTGCACTTCGTGGACCGTGCGACGTACCGCCGCAAGACCGAGCCGGACACCCTCGCGGCCGTCCTGCGGGCGGCCGGCGTCGAGGACGCGTATGTCGTCCCCGAGGGCGGCAGCAACGCGGCGGCGGTCCGCGGCTGCCGGGCGCTCGGCGAGGAACTGCGCGGCCGCGCCGACGTCGTCGCCCTCGCGTGCGGCACGGGCGGCACGCTCGCAGGCGTGGCCGCCGGTCTCGCCCCCGGCCCACGGGCGCTCGGCATACCGGTCCTCAAGGGGGGCTTCCTGGGCGAGGAGATACGGACCTTGCAGGAGGAGGCGTTCGGGGGCCGGCGAGGCGACTGGAAGCTCGACGAGCGGTTCCACTTCGGCGGATACGCCCGGGTCACCCCCGAGCTGGAGGCCTTCGCGGCGGACTTCGAACGCCGCCACGGCCTGCCGGTCGAACGTCTCTATGTCGCCAAGTCGCTCTATGCCCTGGTCGCGCTGGCCGAGGAGGGGGCCTTCACCCCCGGGACGCGCCTCGCGGCCGTCGTCACGGGCTCGCCGTTCGCCTCCTGAGAGCCGGCTCGCCCGCCCGGACGCGCCTCCCGTCCGCGCGGGCCGGTCAGGCCGTCTCCCGGAACGCCGCCGCCTCCTCCAGGTCGAGCCGGCGCAGCAGCGTGCGCAGCATCTCGTCGTCGATGTGCCGGCCGTCGCGCAGCCGGACGAACACCTCTCGCTCGGCGCTGATCATCTCCCGCGACAGCCGCCGGTAGGTGTCGTCGACGGTCTCCCCCGTGACGGGGTTGACCTGCCCGAGGCGCTCCCACACGGCGTTGCGGCGGCGTTCCAGGACGCTGCGCAGCCGGTCGGCGAGCGGCGGCGGCAGGGCGTTGCGCTCGTCGGCCAGCAGGGCGTCCAGCCGCTCCTCGGCGACCCGTGAGGCCTGCGCCTGCGCGTTGGCCTCGGCGAGCGTCGCGGCCTGCGGGTCGGCCTCGGGGAACTTCAGCAGGCGGATCAGCGGCGGCAGCGTCAGGCCCTGCACGACCAGCGTGCCGATGACGGTCGTGAAGGTGAGGAACAGGATGAGGTTGCGGTGCGGGAAGGGCGCGTCGCCGTCCTCGACGGTGAGCGGGATGGAGAAGGCGATGGCGAGCGACACCACGCCCCGCATGCCGGCCCAGGCGATGACGATCGGTCCGCGCCAGGTCGGGTCGTCCTCCCGCGCACGGATGCGCGCCGACACCATCCGCGGGAGGAAGGTCGCCGGGTACACCCACAGGAAACGCGCCGCGACGACCACGAGGAAGAGGGCGACGGCGTACCAGGCGGCCTCCACGCCCTCGTAGTCGCCGAGGCCGCGCAGCACCACCGGGAGCTGGAGACCGATCAGCGCGAACACGGCCGACTCCAGGACGAAGGCGACCATCTTCCACACCGCCTCCTCCTGGAGGCGGGTCGCGAAGTCGACCTCCCACGCGCGGTGGCCCAGGTACAGCGCCACGACGACCACGGCGAGCACCCCGGAGGCGTGGAACTGCTCGGCGGCCGCGTAGGCGACGAACGGGATCAGCAGGGAGAGCGTGTTCTGCAGGAGGGGTTCCTTGAGGTGGGTGCGCAGCCAGTGCAGCGGGGCCATCAGGATCAGCCCCGCGGCGACCCCGCCGACCGCCGCGACCAGGAACTCCTCGATGCCGCCGCCCCACGAGGCGCCCTCGCCGACCACGACCGCGAGGGCCACCTTGTAGGCGGTGATCGCGGTGGCGTCGTTCAGCAGCGACTCGCCCTGGAGGATGGTGGTGATCCTCGACGGCAGGCCGACCCGGCGGGCCACCGCGGTGGCCGCGACCGCGTCCGGGGGCGCCACCACCGCGCCCAGCACGAGCGCCGCCGTCAGCGGCAGCCCGGGGACGAGGAGGTAGGCGGCCCAGCCGACGGCGAACGTCGCGAAGAGCACGTACCCGACCGACAGCAGCGCCACCGGCCGGAGCTGGGCGCGCAGGTCCAGGTAGGAGCTGTCGGAGGCCGAGGTGTAGAGCAGCGGCGGCAGCAGGAGCGGCAGGACGACCTCCGGGTCCAGGGTGTAGTCCGGGACTCCGGGCAGGTAGGACACCGCCAGGCCCACGGCCACCAGCAGCAGCGGTGCGGGGGCGGGGGTGCGCCGGGCCGCCGCCGCGACCGCCGCACTGCCGGCCACGAGCAACAGCAGTGGCATCACGTCCATGTCTCGCCGCTTTCTTTTCCGCGCGGTCGTCCGCACACCCGTCGTAATCTGGCAATCATGAAACAGTGCACGCACGCCGACGCGCTGCCCGACCCCGAACCCGTCCCGCTCGGTGAGACGTGTCCCGAGTGTCTGCGCGACGGCACCCACCCGGTACAGCTGCGGCTGTGCATGACGTGCGGCCACGTCGGCTGCTGCGACTCCTCGCCGAGCCGGCACGCCACGGAGCACCACAAGGAGTCCGGTCACCCGGTGATGCGCACGTTCGAGCCGGGCGAGGACTGGCGCTGGTGCTTCGTCGACCACGTCCTCGTCTGACCCCTGCGGCGGAGCCGTCCGCGGCCGGTCCGTCGCCGCGCGAACTTCCCGGGCGGCGTGTGCGTTGAACTCATGAGACGTCCCGGTCGCCGGGCGGGTACGGTTCGACCGTCCGACGCCTGGGTACGTCAACCCGGCGCGCCTTCTTCCCCTTTGGCTCCGCACACCCCCTAGACACGGAGCGTGTTCACAGCTTTACTGTGAGTGACGCCAGGGGGTTGGGGTCCCGGGGACAGGAAACGTGAGAGCGCGATAGCGTCACCGCTGCACCACACACGCGTTACCCCCGGGGGGCGACCCTCGGCCCCGAAAAGCTTGTACCACCTTGGAGGTGAGGGTGTCCCAGATCGCAGGCGAGCCCGCGACCCAGGACTTCGTGGAAGTCCGGCTGCCGGCTGCGGGTGCCTACCTGTCGGTGCTGCGGACGGCCACAGCCGGCCTCGCGGCCCGTTTGGACTTCACCCTGGACGAGATCGAGGACCTGCGCATCGCGGTGGACGAGGCATGCGCGATCCTGCTCCAGCAGGCCGTGCCCGGCTCGGTGCTCAGTTGCGTCTTCCGCCTCGTCGACGACTCGCTCGAAGTCACCGTCTCGGCGCCGACCACGGACGGCCACGCCCCTTCGCGGGACACCTTCGCCTGGACCGTCCTGTCCGCCCTCGCGGGCAAGGTGTCCTCCGCCGTCGACGAGGACAAGACCGTGTCGATCAGCCTCTACAAACAGCGCGGCGCGGGACCCGGTCCGGCGTGAGGAACGGGGACGGGCCGGTGCGGGACGAAGAGCGCGGCACACAGGAGCTGCCGGCCGGGAGCGCCGACGTGCCAGTCTCTCCGGACGGTTCCCGACACCTGGCGGACAACATCGACGGCATTCCCGAGCAGGCCCGGCCGCATCCGGAGGACGACTCGTCATCCGTGCAGGCGAGCACGCCGGACGATGCCGGGCAGGGCTCGCCCCGGGAGGGGCGGATCGGGGGCTCGCCCCCGGGCCGAGCGCAGGCGAGGGCTCGACAGAGGGCGACGGGCGGGACAATGAGCGAGCACGAGCGAGACGGCGAGCAGAGCGTGCCGGGCACACAGCACACACCCTCGCCCGCGTCGGCGACCGACCGCAGCGGGGCGCGGGCGATGTTCGTCGAGCTGCGGCAGCTGGACGACGGCAGCCCCGAGTACGCGGAGATGCGCAACCGGCTGGTCCGCATGCATCTGCCGCTGGTCGAGCACCTCGCGCGCCGCTTCCGCAACCGCGGCGAGCCGCTGGACGACCTCACCCAGGTCGCCACCATCGGCCTGATCAAGTCGGTCGACCGTTTCGACCCGGAGCGCGGCGTGGAGTTCTCCACGTACGCGACCCCGACGGTCGTCGGCGAGATCAAGCGGCACTTCCGCGACAAGGGCTGGGCGGTCCGGGTGCCGCGCAGACTCCAGGAGCTGCGCCTCGCGCTGACCACCGCGACGGCCGAGCTGTCGCAGCAGCACGGCCGCTCCCCCACGGTGCACGAGCTCGCCGAGAAGCTGGCGATCTCGGAGGAGGAGGTCCTGGAGGGCCTGGAGTCCGCGAACGCGTACTCCACCCTGTCGCTGGACGTCCCCGACACCGACGACGAGTCGCCCGCGGTCGCGGACACCCTCGGCGCGGAGGACGAGGCGCTGGAGGGCGTCGAGTACCGGGAGTCGCTCAAGCCGCTCCTGGAGGACCTGCCGCCCCGGGAGAAGCGGATCCTGCTGCTGCGGTTCTTCGGCAACATGACGCAGTCGCAGATCGCCCAGGAGGTCGGCATCTCGCAGATGCACGTCTCCCGGCTGCTGGCCCGCACCCTGGCCCAGCTGCGGGAGAAGCTGCTCGTCGAGGAGTAGCGGCTCGTCGAGGAGCGACGGCCGCCCCGCGGCCGCTGCGCCGCGCTCTACTCCGGTGTGCGGCCGGGCCCCCGGATCCCGAGGGCCCGGGTCGTCTCCCCGTTGACCAGCAGCACGAGCGAGGCGACCGCGACGGCGGCCAGCGCGATGCCCGCCGGGATGGCCATGCTCTCGGCCTGCAGCAGGTTGTAGGCCACCGGCAGCGCCATGATCTGCGTGATGACGGCGGGTCCCCGGCTCCAGCTGCGCAGACCCCACAGGCCGCGCGCGGCGAGCAGGGGCAGCAGTGCGAGCACGATCAGCGTGATCCCGCCGGTGACGGCCTGTTGACGGTCGTCCGGGTCCGCGGAGATCCCGAGGACGAGCATCCAGATCCCGCCGACCACCAGCGCCAGCCCTTCGAGGGCGGCGAGCGCGGCGGCGTACGTCAGCCGGCGCGGGCGGGGTTCTGCGGTCTCCGGGGCTGCGGGGGTCTGCTCACTGCTCACCCCTGAAGAGTAGCCCGCACGGTCGGCGCTCCCGGGGTCCGCCCAGGTCCGCGCAGGTCCGGCCGTGTCGAGGCTCACCCCGCGATCTCTTACCCGATCCCCACCTCGGCCTGTGCCCGGTACCGCCCAGTAGGTACCCTGCAACTCATGCGTGCACTTCTCGTGGTCAATCCGGCGGCAACCACCACCAGTGCACGGACGCGTGACGTCCTCATCCACGCGCTCGCCAGCGAGATGAAACTCGAGGCGGTCACCACCGAATACCGCGGGCACGCGCGCGACCTGGGCCGGCAGGCCGCCGAGAGCGGCAACGTCGACCTGGTGGTGGCCCTCGGCGGGGACGGCACGGTCAACGAGGTCGTGAACGGTCTGCTGCACGCCGGTCCGGATCCGGAGAACCTGCCCGGTCTCGCGGTGGTCCCCGGCGGTTCCACCAATGTCTTCGCCCGGGCCCTGGATCTGCCCAACCACCCCGTGGAGGCCACCGGCGCCCTGCTGGACGCGCTGCGTGAGGGCCGTGAACGCACGGTCGGTCTGGGGCTTGCGGCCGGCACGCCCGGCACCGACGACGAGGCGGTGCCCTCGCGCTGGTTCACCTTCAACGCCGGGCTGGGTTTCGACGCCGGAGTGGTGGGGCGGGTGGAGCAGCAGCGGGAACGCGGCAGGAAATCCACGCACGCTCTTTACATTCGCCAGGCCGTGCGCCAGTTGTTGGGCGAATCACAGCGCCGGCACGGTTCGATCACCCTGGAGCGGCCGGACGCCGAACCGGTGACGGGTTTGGTGCTTTCCATAGTCTGCAACACGGCTCCGTGGACCTATCTGGGCAATCGCCCGGTGTACGCGTCACCTAAGGCCTCGTTCGATACCGGGCTCGACGTACTCGGTCTCAGCCGTCTGTCCACGGCCTCGGTTGCCCGATATGGCACCCAGTTGCTCACTTCGTCCCCCGAGCGGGGACCCCAGGGAAAGCATGCGGTCTCCCTGCACGACCTGGACCAGTTCACCTTGCATTCGAAGGTCCCGTTGCCCCTCCAGATGGACGGTGACCACCTGGGGCTGCGAACCAGCGTGACGTTCACAGGCGTACGCCGTGCACTGCGTGTGATTGTGTGAGCAGAAAGGGCTGAAGTCCTTTCACTCGAACGTTTAGGCCAGGATCCACCCCATGGAAGTACGGCTGTGACCTAGTCGACACCGAGGAATCAAAAAAAACTTTCCGGTAGGGGTTGTATCCGCCGCTGAGGTTTGCGAGTCTCTACGTGGCGATCGGGACAGCCCGCAACACCGGCATCCACTGATCACCGGAACCCCTCTTCACACACAGGACCAACGCCAGTGCGTCTGGCTGGTGGCCCTTCACTTGTTGAGGGATTCGTGAAAGCGTTCACATTCACAAGCAACCTGCATGTAATACCAAGGAGAGGTAGCAGCCATGGACTGGCGTCACAACGCCGTTTGCCGCGAGGAAGACCCCGAGCTCTTCTTCCCCATCGGCAACACCGGTCCTGCGCTGCTGCAGATCGAGGAAGCCAAGGCCGTCTGCCGTCGCTGCCCGGTTATGGAGCAGTGTCTGCAGTGGGCGCTCGAGTCCGGCCAGGACTCCGGCGTCTGGGGTGGTCTCAGCGAGGACGAGCGCCGTGCCATGAAGCGTCGCGCCGCCCGCAACCGGGCCCGCCAGGCAACCGCCTGACGACACCCGCCCCGCAAGCCTGAGCTTGGCGGCGCGTACAGCGAGTACGCATCTCCCGCCCCCGAGCCGCAGCGCGCAGTACCCCCGATGCGCAGCACACGCTGGCAACGAGCATTCGAGCCCCGGACCCCTGAACGGTCCGGGGCTTCGTGCTGTGCGCGGTCCGCCGGCGGGCTTCGCCCGGCGCGCCCGCCGCACGGCTCACTTGTGCGCGCGCACCGGGATGTCGAGGATCACCCGTGTCCCGCCGTCGGGAGCGGGAACCATGTCGAAACTCCCGCCCAACTCCCCCTCCACCAGCGTCCGCACGATCTGCAGGCCCAGGTTGCCCGAGGTGTGCGGGTCGAAACCGGGGGGCAGGCCGACGCCGTCGTCCTGGACGGTGACGAGGAGCCGGGCCTCCTTGGCAGTGCCGCCGCGGACGGCCGAGACCTCGACCGTGCCGGTGTCGCCCTCGCGGAAACCGTGCTCCAGGGCGTTCTGCAGGATCTCGGTGAGGACCATGGAGAGCGGGGTGGCGACCTCTGCGTCCAGGATGCCGAAGCGTCCGCTGCGCCGGCCGGCGACCTTGCCCGGGGAGATCTCGGCGACCATCGCCAGCACCCGGTCGGCGATGTCGTCGAACTCCACCCGCTCGTCCAGGTTCTGGGACAGCGTCTCATGGACGATGGCGATCGAGCCGACCCGGCGGACCGCCTCCTCCAGGGCCTCCCGGCCGCGTTCCGACTCGATGCGCCGGGCCTGCAGCCGCAACAGGGCGGCCACCGTCTGAAGGTTGTTCTTCACCCGGTGGTGGATCTCCCGGATGGTCGCGTCCTTGGTGATCAACTCACGTTCGCGGCGGCGCAGTTCGGTGACGTCGCGCAGCAGGACCAGCGCGCCGATGCGGGTGCCCTTGGGCTTGAGCGGGATGGCCCGGAACTGGATGACCCCGTCGTTGGCCTCGATCTCGAACTCGCGGGGCGCCCAGCCGCTGGCGACCTTGGCCAGGGCCTCGTCCACCGGGCCCCGGGTCGGGGCGAGTTCGGCGGTGGTCAGGCCGAGATGCTGGCCGACCAGGTCGGAGGCGAGGCCCATCCGGTGGTACGCGGAGAGCGCGTTCGGGGAGGCGTACTGGACGAGGCCCTCGCCGTCGACCCGGATCAGGCCGTCGCCGACGCGTGGGGCGGCGTCCATGTCCATCTGCTGGTCGGGGAACGGGAAGGAGCCGGCCGCGATCATCTGCGCGAGGTCGGAGGCGCTCTGCAGGTAGGTCAGTTCCAGCCGGCTCGGGGTGCGCACGGTGAGCAGGTTGGTGTTGCGGGCGATGACGCCGAGGACGCGGCCCTCCCGCCGCACGGGGATCGACTCGACCCGGACGGGGACCTCTTCGCGCCACTCCGGGTCGCCCTCGCGCACGATACGACCCTCGTCCAGCGCGGCGTCCAGCAGCGGACGGCGGCCGCGGGGCACGAGGTGGCCGACCATGTCGTCCTGGTAGGACGTGGGGCCGGTGTTGGGGCGCATCTGGGCGACGGAGACGTAGCGCGCGCCGTCACGGGTGGGCACCCACAGGACCAGGTCGGCGAAGGAGAGGTCGGAGAGCAGCTGCCACTCCGAGACCAGCAGGTGCAGCCACTCGAGGTCGGAGTCGTCGAGCGCGGTGTGCTGGCGTACGAGTTCGTTCATGGAGGGCACGTCCGTGAGCGTACCCGGGCAGCCGGAGTGTCCGAAAAAACACCCGCGGGCCGCGGCGCCTGAGAGGGACCCTCAACCCTCCCGGCACCGCAGCCCGGAGCAATATCGGCCGCGGGGTGTGCGGTCCCGTCGGCCGAAGGTGAGGACCGGGGCAGTCAGGGCAGAGAGCTCCGGGTCCTCGGTCCGCCTTCCTGTGCGGGGAAGACGGAGGTCTGCGTCATGCTCCCCGCCATTGTGGACTAGACCACTAAGGGTGTCCATGCGGGAGAGCTTGTTCGTCGTTGTGGGTATGCGGATGCCCTGACATCCATCACGCAGCCTAGCCTGTGCGGGTTCCCCTGCGGGGCGGATGCGCGGGGCAATTTCCCCGGCCGGCTCCGGCCCGGCCCCGCCCGGCCGTCACCCCCGCCCTCAGACGCTGACGGGAGCTCCCCGTTCTGTTAGATTGAGCCCATCAGATTGGTCTAAACCACATAGCCCTTCCGGGCCCTTGGAGCCCCTCTCAGAACGGCAGGCCAGCGTGGAAGTTGTCATCGTTGCGGACGCCCGGTCGGGCGGCGAGATCATCGCCGAGGCCATGGCCCAGCTCCTTCGGCGCAAGCCGGACGCGCTGCTCGGCGTGGCCACCGGTTCCACCCCGCTGCCCGTCTACGAGGCGCTGGCCGCCCAGGTGCGCGCCGGCGCCGTGGACACCGCGCGCGCCCGGATCGCCCAGCTCGACGAGTACGTGGGCCTGCCCGCCGAGCACCCCGAGTCCTACCGCTCGGTGCTGCGGCGCGAGGTGCTGGAGCCACTGGGCGTGAAGATGGAGGCGTTCCTCGGTCCCGACGGCACGGCCGAGGACGTGCAGGCCGCCTGCGAGGCCTACGACCGGGCGCTGGCCGCGGCCGGCGGGGTGGACCTCCAGCTGCTCGGGATCGGCACCGACGGGCACATCGGGTTCAACGAGCCGTGCTCGTCGCTGCGCTCGCGGACCCGCATCAAGACGCTGACCGAACAGACCCGGGCGGACAACGCGAGGTTCTTCGACTCGGACGTCGACCAGGTCCCGCACCACGTCATCACCCAGGGGATCGGGACGATCCTGGAAGCCCGGCACGTGGTGCTGCTCGCCACCGGCGAGGGCAAGGCGGACGCGGTCGCCGCCTCGGTCGAGGGGCCGGTCGCCGCCGTCTGCCCGGCCTCCGCGCTGCAACTGCACCCGCACGCCACGGTCGTCGTCGACGAGGCCGCCGCGTCCAAGCTGAAGCTCGCGGACTACTTCCGGCACACCTACGCCCACAAGCCGTCGTGGCAGGGCATCTGAGCCGGAGTCCCGCTGCCGCCGCACACCGCGATCGCCACGACGAGGAAGGCGCCGGTCCCCCACCCCGGCCCGGCGCCGACCA
>NZ_JBEPBI010000137.1:0-20987 GCF_040299045.1 Streptomyces sp. NPDC001027 | reverse complement strand
GTGCGGGTGTGTCGTCGTTCGGGATCAGCGGCACCAACGCGCACGTCATCCTGGAGGACGTCACCGACGAACCGCACACCGACCAACCGCACACCGAAGGACCGCACACCGAAGGACCGCACGCCGACGAACCTCTGGCCGACGGCGCGGACGCCCCGCCCGTCCCCTGGGTTCTCACCGCACGCAGCCGTGACGCTCTGTGCGCCCAGGCCGCCCGACTCGTCGAGCATCTGGGGGAGTCGCCCGACACGAGCGTCGCCGACATCGGCCTGTCGCTCGCCGCGACCCGCACCGTCTTCGAGCACCGCGCCGTCGTCCTCGGGGCCGACCGGCCGGCGCTGACCGACGGACTGCGGCTGATCGCCTCGGGCGAGAGCGGACCGCACACGGTCACCGGCGTCCGCCGCGGCGAGGGGAAGACCGCCTTCCTCTTCTCCGGACAGGGCTCCCAGCGACCGGGCATGGGACGTGGACTGTACGAAGCGTTCCCGGTCTACGCGGACGCCTTCGACGCCGTCTGCGCCTGCCTCGGCGACGAACTGCGCGACCTCGTCCTCGGCGGCGAGGCCGAGGACCTCAACCGCACCGAGTGGACCCAGCCCGCGCTGTTCGCGGTCGAAGTGGCCCTGTACCGCCTGCTGGAGTCGTGGGGCGTGCGCCCGGACCACGTCGCCGGCCACTCCGTCGGCGAGATCGCCGCCGCCCACGTCGCCGGAGTCTTCTCGCTCCAGGACGCCTGCGCCCTGGTCGCCGCCCGCGGCCAGCTCATGCAGGAACTCCCCTCAGGGGGCGCGATGTTCGCGCTGGAAGCCGCCGAGGATGAGGTACGGCCCTTGCTGGAGGGGCTCCCCGACGCGGGCATCGCCGCGGTGAACGGCCCGCGCTCGGTGGTCGTCTCCGGCGCCGAGGACTCGGTCACCGGACTCGCCGCGCGCCTCGCCGACGCCGGGCGACGCACCACCAGGCTGCGGGTCAGCCACGCCTTCCACTCCCCGCTCATGGAGCCGATGCTCGACGCGTTCCGCCAGGTCGCCGCGAGCATCGCCTACGAGGCGCCCCGGATGTCGGTGGTATCCAACGTCAGCGGCGGCGCCGCCGGCGCCGAACTCCAGGACCCTGAGTACTGGGTGCGCCATGTGCGGGAGGCCGTCCGCTTCGCCGACGGAGTCCGCTGGCTCGCCGAGCACGGTGTCGACCGGTTCCTGGAGATCGGTCCCGACGGCACACTCGCCGCGATGGCGCAGAGCTGCCTGCCGGACGCCGAGGGAAGTCTTCTCGTGCCGTCGCTGCGCAAGGACCGCGCCGAGCGCGAGACGCTGCTCGACGCCGTCGCCCAGGCCTTCGCGCACGGCCTGCCGGTGGACTGGCCGCGGCTCTTCGACGGCGCCGCCGCCCGCACCGTGCAACTGCCCACGTACGCCTTCCAGCGCCGCCGTTTCTGGCCGGGGCCGCCCCTGCTCCTCGGCGACGTCACCTCCGCGGGGCTCGGCGCGAGCAGCCACCCCCTGCTGGGCGCGGCCGTGGAACTCGCCGACGGCGACGCCCAGGTCCTCACCGGCCGACTCGCGCTCGGCAGCAGCCCGTGGCTCAAGGACCACGCGCTCACCAGCACCGCCCTGTTCCCGGCGACCGGATTCCTCGACCTGGCCCTGCACGCGGGTGCCCGGACCGGCTGCGAACACGTCGCGGAGCTGACCATCCTGGCCCCGCTCACCCTGCCCGCCCAGGGCGGCGTCCAGATCCAGGTACGGGTCGAGGCCCCGGACGCCACCGGCGCCCGCCCCCTGACCGTGCACGGCCGGCCCGACACCGCCGAGGCCGGCACGCCGTGGACCCTGCACGCCGGCGGCCTGCTCACCGTCGCCGCCGAACCGGCGGCCGCACCGTACGACTTCACCGTCTGGCCGCCCGAGCACGGCACGGAGGTCCCGCTCGACGGCTTCTACGAGGCCTTCGCCGACCGCGGCCACCTCTACGGCCCGCTGTTCCAGGGCCTGACCCGGGTCTGGACGCGCGGTGAGGAGGTGTTCGCCGAGGTCGGGCTGCCCGCTGACGCCGCCCCGGCCGCCGACGCCTTCGACCTGCACCCGGCCCTGCTCGACGCCGCGCTGCACGCCGTGATGTTCGTGCCCATGAAGGACGCCGGACGGCTGCCGTTCTCGTGGAGCGATGTGCGCCTGGACGCCGTCGGCGCCTCGGCGCTGCGGCTGCGGATGGTCCAGGAAGGCCCCGAGGCCGTCGGTCTCGCCCTCGCCGACCCGACGGGCCGCCCGGTCGGCTCCGTCGGCTCGCTCACCCTGCGCGAGCTGACCGGCGATCTGGCGGGCTCCACCGTCGGCGCCCCGGACCGTCAGGGCCTCTACGAACTGCACTGGCAGCCGACGACCTCGGCGGACGCCGTCACGCCGGCCGCATGGACGATCGTCGGCGCGGACGGGGCGCAGGCGATGGCCGACGCCCTGCGCGCCGCCGGTCACACCGTGCGCCGCGTCCCCGGCCTCGACGCCCTGGCGCAGGCCGGGGAGGCGCCCGACACCGTCCTGTACGCCGTGCCCGCCACGGCGGACGTCCCGGGCGACGCCGCCGGACTCGCCGGCGCGACCCGCGCGACCCTCGCCGAGACGCTCGCCGTCGTCCGGCAGTGGGCGGACGACCCGGTGTTCGCGCACGCCCGTCTCGCCGTCGTCACCCGTGACGCCGTCGCCGCAGACCCCCGGCCGGCCGACCCGGCGCAGGCGGCCGTCTGGGGCCTCGTGCGGGCGGCCCGCACCGAGAACCCGGGCCGTTTCGTCCTCGCCGACACCGACGCCGACGACGCCTCGTTGCGGGCGCTGCCCGCCGCGCTCGGCGACGACGCGTTCGAACTCGTCGTCCGGGACGGGGCGGTGGCCGCACCGCACATCGTCCCGCTGGCCGCAGACCGCGCCCTCCTCCCGCCCGCCGACGCCCGCGCCTGGCGGCTCGGCGTGGAACACCAGGGAAGCCTGGACGGACTGCGTCTCAAGGCCTGCCCCGAGGCCGACGCGGCGCTCGCCCCCAACGAGGTGCGCATCTCGATGCGCGCCGCCGGCGTCAACTTCCGCGACGTCCTCACCGCGCTCGGCATGTACCCCGGCGACGCCACCGCGATCGGCCTGGAGGGCGCCGGCGTGGTCACCGGGGTCGGCGCCGACGTGACCGCCCTCGCCCCGGGGGACCGGGTGATGGGCATGTTCGCCGGCGCCTTCGGGCCCGTCGCGGTCGCCGACGCCCGGATGGTCACACGGATCCCGAAGGGCTGGAGCTTCGCCGAGGCCGCGACCGTCCCCATCGCCTACCTCACCGCCTACTACGCGCTGGTCGACCTCGGCGGACTCGAGCCCGGCGAGAGCGTCCTCGTCCACGCGGCGGCCGGCGGCGTCGGCTCGGCCGCCGTCCAGCTGGCCCGGCACCTCGGCGCCGAGGTCTACGGAACCGCGTCGCCCGCCAAGTGGGACGCGCTGCGCGCAGCCGGCCTCGACGACGCCCGTACCGCCTCCTCCCGCGACCTCGGCTTCGAGGAGCGGCTGCGCGCCGCCACCCACGGCCGCGGATTCGACGTCGTCCTCGACTCGCTGGCGCGGGAGTTCGTCGACGCCTCCCTGCGACTGCTGCCGCGCGGCGGCCGCTTCCTGGAGATGGGCAAGACCGACGTACGCGACCCCGGACAGATCGCCGCCGACCATCCCGGCGTCGTCTACCGGGCGTTCGACCTGATCGAGGCCGGCCCCGACCGGATCGGCGAGATCCTGGCCGACCTGGCCGACCTGTTCGGGCGCGGCGTGCTCAGGCCGCTGCCGATGGCCGTGTGGGACGTACGCCGGGCGCCCGACGCGTTCCGGTACGTCAGCCAGGCACGGCACGTCGGCAAGGTCGTGCTGACCCTGCCCGCCGCGCCCGACCCGGCCGGCACGGTCCTGCTGACCGGCGGACTCGGCGGACTCGGCCGCATCACCGCCCGCCACCTCGTCGCCGAGCACGGCGTACTGCACCTGCTGATCGCCGGCCGGCGCGGCCCGGACGCGCCCGGCGCCGCCGAACTGCGCGCCGAACTCGCCGAGCTGGGCGCCGACGTCACGGTGGCCGCCTGCGACGTGGCCGACCGCACCGCGCTCGCCGCGCTCCTCGCGGGCGTCCCCGCCGACCGACCGCTCACCGCCGTGATCCACACCGCGGGCGTTCTCGCGGACGGCGTGCTGTCCTCGATGACACCGGACCGACTGGACGAAGCGCTGCGGCCCAAGGCCGACGCCGTGGTCGCGCTGCACGAACTGACCCGCGATCTCGACCTCGCCCGGTTCGTGGTCTTCTCCTCCGTCGCCGGCACGTTCGGCGGAGCGGGACAGGCCAACTACTCGGCCGCCAACGCCTTCCTGGACGCCTTCGCCCACCACCGGCGCGCCCAGGGCCTGCCCGCCCTGTCGCTCGCCTGGGGCACCTGGCTGCCCGAGGCGGGCATGACCGGAGAGCTCGCCGACGCCGACCGCGAACGCCACGCCCGTACCGGCATGGTGCCGCTCTGCGCCGCCACCGGCATGCGGCTCCTCGACGCCGCCGTCGCAACCGACCGGGCCGCACTGCTGCCGATGGACCTGGACCCGGCCGCGCTGCGCGAACACCACGACGTCCTGCCGGCGCTCCTGCGCGGCCTGGTCCGCACCCCCGCCCGGCGCCGCGCCACGGCCGCCGGGGCGACGCCCGTCACGGGGACCCCGCTGTCGCTGGCCGACCGGCTGGCTCCGCTGTCCCGCGCGGACCGCGACCAGCTCCTCCTCGAGGTGGTCGCCGAGCAGGCCGCCGCCGTCCTCGGACACGGCTCGGCGGCCGACATCGATCCCGAACAGACCTTCCAGGAGCTGGGCTTCGACTCGCTGACGGCGGTCGAGCTGCGCAACCGGCTCGGCGCCGCCACCGGCCTACGGCTGCCCGCCACCCTCGTCTTCGACTACCCGACCGCCCTGGCCCAGACCCGGTACCTGCTGAACGAACTGCCCCTGCCCGAGCCGCCCGGCACCGCGCAGGCCCTCCTCGCGGAGATGGACCGCCTGGAGAGCTCCCTGGCGGACGCCGACATGGCCGGCGAGGACCACGAGAAGGTCACCGCCCGGCTGCGCGAGCTGCTCTCGCGCTGGCAGGGCGAACCCCGCGTGGCCGCCGCCGTCCCCGCCGCACGGGACGAGGAGCTCGCCGACGTCGAGACGGCGGGCGACCTCTTCGACCTGATCGACCGCGAGCTGGGGGACGCATGAGCACCCCGCAGGTCCCCCGCACGCACCCGACGCCCCGGCCCCGCCCGGTTCAAGGAAGTGACTTTCGTGGCTGACGACGACAAGTACGTTGAATACCTCAAGCGGGTCACGGGTGAACTCCGGCAGACCCGCCGCAGGCTGCGCGAGGTCGAGGACCGCAGCCGGGAGCCGATCGCCGTCGTCGCGATGAGCTGCCGCTTCCCCGGCGACGTCCGCTCGCCCGAGGACCTGTGGCGGCTCGTCGACGAGGGCCGGGACGCCATCGGCCCACTGCCTGAGGACCGGGGCTGGGACATCGCGGACCGTTACGACCCGGACCCCGACCGGCCCGGCACGTTCTCCGCCCGGGAGGGCGGCTTCCTGCGCGACGCCGCCTCCTTCGACCCCGCCTTCTTCGGCATGAGCCCGCGCGAGGCCCTCGCCACCGACCCGCAGCAGCGGATCCTGCTGGAGGCGTCCTGGGAGCTGCTGGAGCGCGCCGGAATCCGGCCCCGGACCCTGCGCGGCAGCTCCACCGGCGTGTTCGTCGGCGCCGCGACCTCCGGTTACGGTCAGGGCCCCGTCGAGGTGCCCGAGGACGTCCACGGACTGATGCTCGCCGGGAACGCCACCTCGGTCGCCTCCGGCCGTATCTCCTACGTCCTGGGCCTGGAAGGGCCGGCCGTCACCGTCGACACCGCCTGCTCCTCCTCCCTGGTCGCCCTGCACTGGGCGGTGCAGGCCCTGCGGGCGGGCGAGTGCGACCTCGCCATGGCCGGCGGCGTCGCCGTGATGGCCACCCCCGGCCTGCTGTTCGAGTTCAGCAGGCAGCGCGGCCTCGCCCCCGACGGACGCTGCAAGGCCTTCGCCGACGCCGCCGACGGCACCGGCTGGTCCGAGGGCGTGGGCCTGCTGCTGGTGGAACGTCTCTCCGACGCCCGCCGCAACGGACACCCGGTGCTGGCCGTGGTCCGCGGCTCCGCCGTGAACTCCGACGGCGCCTCCAACGGTCTGACCGCGCCCAACGGGCCCGCCCAGCAGCGCGTCATCGAGCAGGCCCTCGCCAACGCCGGGATCACCGCCGCGGACGTCGACGCCGTCGAGGCGCACGGCACGGGCACCACCCTCGGCGACCCCATCGAGGCCCAGGCCCTGCTGGCCACCTACGGCCGCGCCAAGGACGCCGAACATCCGCTGCACCTGGGCTCGTTGAAGTCGAACCTCGGCCACACCCAGGCGGCGGCCGGCGTCGCAGGCGTCATCAAGACGGTCATGGCGCTGCGGCACGGACGGCTGCCGCGCACGCTGCACGTGGACCAGCCGTCCACGCACGTCGACTGGGACGCCGGTCACGTCCGGCTGCTCACCGAGGCCGCCGACTGGCCGCTCACCGAGGGGCGTCCCCGCCGCGCCGCGGTCTCGTCCTTCGGAATCAGCGGCACCAACGCCCACGTCGTCCTGGAGGCCGCGCCCGGCGAGACCGAGAAGGCCGAGGGAACACCGGGGGGCGAGGGAACACCGGGGAGCGAGGCGAGCGAGGACACGGGTGGTCCGGCCCCCGCGACCGCCGTGCGGCTGCCGCTCGTGCCCTGGCTGCTGTCCGCACGCGGCGCCGAAGCGCTGCGCGCGCAAGCCGCCCGCCTCGTCGACCACACCGACGCCCACCCCGACGACGACCTGCACGCCACCGCCCGCGCACTCGCCGGGACGCGGCAGGCCTTCGAGCACCGGGCCGTCGTCCTCGCCGAGGACACGGCCGGCGCCCGCGAAGCCCTGCGCGCCCTCGCCGCCGGGGAGACGCATCCGGACGTCGTGACGGGTCGCACGCTGCGCGGCGCGACCGCGTTCCTCTTCTCCGGCCAGGGCGCCCAGCGGCCCGGCATGGGCCGCGAACTGTACGGCGCGTTCCCCGCCTTCGCCGCCGCCTTCGACGAGATCTGCGCCCATCTCGACCCCGAACTGGGCCTGAGTCTCGGGAAAGCCGTCCTCGAGAGCGCCCCGGACGACGAGGCGCTGCGGGAGACCGGCCTCGCCCAGCCCGCCCTGTTCGCCGTCGAGGTCGCCCTCTACCGCCTGCTGGAATCATGGGGCGTCACGCCCAAGTACGTCCTCGGGCACTCGTTGGGCGAACTCTCCGCCGCGCACGTCGCCGGCGTGTGGTCGCTGCCCGACGCCTGCCGGCTCGTCGCCGCCCGCGGGCGGCTGATGCAGGCCCTGCCGCGAGGGGGCGCCATGGTCTCCGTGGAGGCCGCCGAGGACGAGGTGACCGCACTGCTCGCAGCCCACGGCGACGCCGTGTCGGTCGCCGCCGTCAACGGACCGCGCGCCACCGTGATCTCCGGCGACGAGAGCGCCGTCGAGGCCGTCGCGTCAGCACTCGCGGCCCGTGGCCGCACCACCCGCAGGCTGCGGGTCTCGCACGCCTTCCACTCGGCGCGCATGGACGCCGTCCTGGACGACTTCCGGGCCGTCGCCGCAAGCGTCACCGCGCACACCCCGCGCCTCACCGTCGTCTCCAACCTCACCGGACGTCCGGCCACGGCCGGAGAACTCGCGTCGGCCGACTACTGGGTGCGCCACCTGCGCCACACCGTCCGCTTCACCGACGGCGTCGACTGGCTCGCCGCCCACGGCGTCACCCGCTACCTGGAGATCGGTCCCGACGCCACCCTCAGCGCCCTCGCCCAGGCCGGTCTGCCCGACGACACCGCCGAACGCGTGTGCGTGCCGGTCCTGCGCAAGGACCGCCCCGAGCCCCGCACGCTGCTCGCCGCCGTCGCCGCCGTCCACGTCCACGGCGCCTCCGTCGAAACCGAGGCCCTGCTCGGCGGCGACCCGGGCAGCCCGCGGATAGACCTGCCCACCTACGCGTTCACGGGGGACCGCTACTGGCTGCGCCCCTCCCTCAGCGCCGGCGACGTCACCGGCGCCGGGCTCGTCGGCGCCGGCCACCCGCTGCTCGGGGCCGTCGTCCGCGTCGCCGACGACGACCGGGTCCTGCTCACCGGGCGGTTGTCCGCCCGCGCCCAGCCCTGGCTGGCCGACCACACCGTGGCCGGCACGGTCCTGCTGCCGGGCGCCGCGTTCGTCGAACTCGTGCTGCGCGCCGGAGACGAGGTCGGCTGCGGTCTGCTGGAGGACCTCACGCTCGAAGCCCCGCTGGCGCTCCCGGACGCCTCCGGAGTCCAGCTGCAGATCGCCGTCGGCGCCCCCGACGCAGAGGGCCGCAGGCCGGTCACCGTGCACTCCCGGGCCGACGCCGACGACGACGGCCCCTGGACCCGGCACGCCGACGCCGTCCTCGCACCGGCGCCCGCCGTGCCCGAGGCGGAGCCCGTCGTCTGGCCTCCCGCCGACGCCCGCAGCGTCCCCCTGGACGGCTTCTACGACGCCCTCGCCGTCCGGGGCTACCAGTACGGCCCCGCCTTCCAGGGCCTGCGGGCCGCATGGCGGTCCGGTGACGTCTGGTACGCCGAGGTGGCCCTCCCGGAGGACCAGCACCGCGACGCCGCTCGCTTCGGCCTGCACCCGGCGCTCCTGGACGCCGCCCTGCACGCCCAGCTCGCCGGGTCCGGCGACGACGGCGAGGGCGACGGCGGCGAACGGGGAGGCGTGGGCCTGCCGTTCGCGTTCAGCGGCGTCACGCTGCACGCCGTCGGCGCAACCGGGCTCCGGGTCCGCCTGGAGCGCGGTCCGTCCGGCGCCGTGAGCCTGCACCTCGCCGACGGCACGGGACGCCCCGTCGCCACCGTCGGCTCCCTCGTCAGCCGCCCGGTCTCCCCGGCCGCCCCGCACGCCTCCCGGCCCGCCGACGGCGCCCTGTACGCGGTGCGCTGGAGCGAGAGCGCTCTGCCCGACGCCGCGATCGCCGACGCCGAGGTCGCCGACGGCCTGCGGCTCGCCGGCGACGACCCGGCCGGCCTGGTCCCCGCCTGGCCGGCGCTCGGCGCCGACGCCGCCCCCTCGTGCGTGTTCCTGCCGTGCGTCTCCGCTCCCGACGAGACCCCGGCCGCCATCGCCGGCCGCGTCCTGACCCGCCTGCAGACACTGCTGGCCGATCCGCGCACCGACAGCGCCCCCATCGTGATCGTCACGCGCGGCGCCGTCGGCGCGGTCGACGGCGAGGACGTCACCGACCTGTCCGCGGCCGCCGTCTGGGGTCTGGTCCGCTCGGCCCAGACCGAGAACCCGGGACGCGTCGTCCTCGCCGACGTCGACGACACCGCCGCCTCCCGAGCAGCCCTCGCGGCCGCCGTCGGCGCCGGGGCGACCCAGTTCGCCCTGCGCGACGGCACGCTGCTCACCCCCGCGCTGACCCGAATCCCCGCAGCCGACCGGGCGCCCGTCTGGGACGCCGAGGGCACGGTCCTCGTCACCGGCGGCACCGGCGCACTCGGCGCGCTGGTCGCCCGCCACCTGGTCGCCGCCCACGGCGTGCGCTCCCTGGTGCTGACCTCCCGAAGGGGCCCCGAAGCCCCCGGCGCCCGCGAACTGACGGACGAACTCACCGCCCACGGCGCGGTCGTGCGCGTCCAGGCCTGCGACGCCGCCGACCCGGGAGCCCTGGCCGACCTCCTCGGCGCGCTGCCCGCACAGCGACCGCTGCGCGCCGTGGTGCACACCGCGGGCGTCCTCGACGACGGCGTGTTCGGCTCGCTCACCCCCGACCGGCTCGCCGCCGTGCTGCGGGCGAAGGCGGACACCGCGCTCACCCTGCACGAAGCGACCCGGGACGCCGACCTCACCGCCTTCGTCCTGTTCTCCTCGGCCTCCGGCCTGCTGGGCGGCGCCGGACAGGCCAACTACGCCGCCGCCAACACCGTCCTGGACGCCCTGGCACACCACCGCCGCGCCGCCGGTCTGCCCGCCACCTCGCTGGCCTGGACGCTGTGGGACCACGACAGCGGCATGACCGGCGGGCTCGGCGAGGACGGCCGGCGCCGCATCGCGGCCTCCGGACTGCCGGCCCTGGACCCGGAGCGGGCCCTGCGCATGCTCGACGAGGCTCTCGCCGCCGGCGAGCCGCTGCTCGCGCCGCTGCGCACCGACCCCGCCGCGCTGCGCGCCGCCGCCTCGGCCGGACGGCTGCCCGCCCTCCTGCACGGACTCGTCCCGGCCGCCCCGGCCCGGCGGACCGCCCGCGCCGCCGACGCGGACTCCTCCGCACTGAGCCGCCTGCTGACCGGCCTGTCCGCACCCGAACAGGAGCGCCACCTGCTCGAGTTGGTCCGCCGCCACGCCGCCGTCGCCCTCGGCCACGGCTCGGCCGGCGCCGTCGACGGCGAACAGTCCTTCAAGGACCTCGGCTTCGACTCCCTGAGCTCCGTCGACCTGCGCAACCGCCTCAACGCCGAGACCGGACTGCGGCTGCCGGCCACGCTCGTCTTCGACCACCCCCGCCCCACCGCGCTCGCCCGTCACCTCCTGCGCGAACTCGGGGGCGTCACCGAGGAGTTCGTCGCCACCAGGGCCGCGGCCGAGGAGGACGACCCGGTCGTCGTCGTCGCCATGGCCTGCCAGTACCCCGGCGGCGTCACCTCTCCCGAGGACCTGTGGCGTTTCGTCTCCGAGGGCGGCGACGCCATCGGCGCGTTCCCCACCGACCGTGGCTGGGACCTGGACCGCCTGCCCGGCCTGGAGGCCGGATTCCTTTACGGCGCCACGCACTTCGACGCCTCCCTCTTCGGCATCGCACCTCGCGAGGCGCTCGCCATGGACCCCCAGCAGCGGCTGCTGCTGGAGACCTCCTGGGAGGTCTTCGAACGCGCCGGGATCGATCCGCTGTCCCTGCGCGGCAGCGGCACCGGCGTCTACGTCGGCGCGATGGGCTCCGGCTACGCCTCCGGCCTGGCCGACATCCCCGAAGGCATGGAGGGCTACATCGGACTCGGCGTGTCCGGCAGCGTCATCTCCGGCCGGGTCGCCTACACCTTCGGCCTGGAGGGGCCGACCATGACGGTCGACACCGCCTGCTCCTCCGCGCTGGTCGCCCTGCACCTCGCCGCCCACGCCCTGCGTCAGGGCGAGTGCTCGATGGCCCTGGCCGGCGGAGTCACGGTCATGGCCACCCCCGGCACCTACACCGAGTTCACGGCCCAGAACGGGCTGGCGGCCGACGGCCGCTGCAAGGCATTCGCCGCCGGCGCCGACGGCACCAGCTTCTCCGAGGGCGTCGGCATGCTCCTGCTGGAACGCCTCTCCGACGCCCGTCGCGAAGGCCACCCCGTCCTCGCCGTGATCCGCGGTTCCGCCACCAACCAGGACGGCGCGTCCAACGGCCTGACCGCTCCCAACGGCCCCTCTCAGGAGCGCGTCATCCGACAGGCGCTGGCCTCGGCCGGGCTCGCCGCGTCCGACGTCGACGCCGTCGAGGCGCACGGCACCGGCACCACCCTCGGCGACCCCATCGAGGCCCAGGCGCTGTTCGCGACCTACGGCCGCGAACGGGACGCGCAACCCCTGCTGCTGGGATCCGCGAAGTCCAACTTCGGTCACACCCAGGCCGCCGCGGGCGCCGCGGGCGTCATCAAGATGGTCATGGCCATGCGCCACGGCGAACTGCCGCGCACCCTGCACGTCGACGAGCCCTCCCCGCACATCGACTGGTCCAGCGGCGCCATCGAGCTGCTCACCGAGGCCCGTCCCTGGCCGGCCCGCCCCGACCGGCCGCGCCGCGCGGGCGTGTCCTCGTTCGGGATCAGCGGCAGCAACGCCCACGTCGTCCTGGAGGAGCCGCCCGCAGCACCGCCCGCCGCCGAACGGGCGGCGCCCGCCACCGCGCCCCGGGTGCACGCCCTCTCCGGGCACACCCCGGACGCGCTGCGCGCCCAGGCCGCCCGGCTGCACACCCACCTGCTGCACCACGACGTCGACTCCCGTGACCTCGCCCGCACCCTCGCCGTCGCCCGCCACCCGCACGCCCACCGCGCGGCCGTCGTCGCCGCGGACCGTGCGGAACTCCTGGCCGGACTCGCCGCCGTCGCCGTCGGCGAGCCGGACGCCCGTACCGCGACGGGCGCCGCCGGCGGCGCACGGCTCGCCGTCCTGTTCAGCGGACAGGGCGCCCAGCGCCCCGGCATGGGCCGCGACCTGTACGACGCACACCCCGTCTACGCGCGCACCTTCGACGAGGTGTGCGCCGGACTCGACCTCCACCTCGACGGACCGCCGCTGCGCGATGTCGTCTTCGCCGCCCCGGACAGCGCCGAGGCCGCCCTGCTGGACCGCACCGCCTACACGCAGGCCGCCCTCTTCGCGTACGGCGCCGCGGCCCACGCCCTCGTCCGGTCCTGGGGCGTGCTGCCCGACGTGCTCGCCGGGCACTCCATCGGGGAGCTGACCGCCGCCCACGCCGGCGGAGTCCTCGACCTGACCGACGCCTGCGCCCTGGTCGCGGCCCGGGGCCGACTCATGCAGGGCCTTGCCGAGGGCGGCGCCATGGCCGCCCTGGAGGCGACCGAGGACGAGGTGCTGCCCCTGCTGGAGGGCCGGGCCGACCGCGTCGCCGTCGCCGCGGTCAACGGACCCGTCTCCGTCGTCGTCTCCGGTCACGCCGAGGACGTGGAGGCGATCACCGCCGAGTTCGCGGCCCGCGGCCGCAAGACCCGGCGCCTGCGGGTCAGCCACGCCTTCCACTCGCCGCTGATGGACCCCATGCTCGACGAGTTCCGCGCCGTCGCCGCACGCGTCCGCTTCCACCCGCCCACCGTCCCCGTCGTGTCCAACGTGAGCGGCGACCTCGCGGCCGGCGACGACCTGACCACCCCCGACTACTGGGTGCGCCACGTCCGCCGGGCCGTCCGGTTCGGCGACACCGTCCGCACCCTCGAGGCGAACGGCGTCACCCTCACCCTCGAACTCGGCCCCGACGCCACCCTCACCACGCTGGTCCAGGACGGCCTCAGCGCCTCCGCGGAGGTGACCGCCGTACCCCTGGCGCGCCGCGACACGAGCGAGGGCCGCTCCGCCCTGCTCGCCGCCGCCGCGCTGCACGTACACGGGCTCGGCGACGTGCCGGCGCTGTCGGCCGACGCCACGGCCCGGCCCGTGCCCCTGCCGACCTACGCCTTCCAGCGCGAGCGCTTCTGGCTGGAGGCCTCCGCGGCCGCGGCCGCTCCCGTCGCGGCCGGCCAGGAGGCCGCGTTCTGGAAGCTCGTCGAGGCGACGGACGCCCCCGCCCTCGCCGAGCGCCTCGCGGTCGACGCCGACGCCCCGCTCAGCGCCGTACTGCCCGCCCTCGCCGCGTGGCGCGGCGAGGACCGCAGACAGGCGGAGATCCAGGGCTGGGAGCACCGTGTCGTGTGGCGGCCCACCACGGAGAACACGGCCGCGCCCACCGGCGCCTGGGTCCTCGCCGTCCCCGACCGGCTCGACGGCGGGGCCTGGGCCGTCTCCGTCGCGGACGCGCTCACCGCGCACGGCGCACACGTCCGTCTCCTGCCCGTCGACTGCGCCACCGCCGACCGCACGGCCCTGGCCGCCGCCCTCGGCTCCCTGCGCCAGGACGGCGACGGGCCCTGGACGGGCGTGCTGTCGCTGCTCGCCGCCGACACCGCCGCGCTGCCCGGACTCGACGCCGTCCCGGCCGGTCTCGCCGCGACCGCCGCCCTCGTCCAGGCCCTCGCGGACGGGGCCGCCGGCGCCGACGCGGTGCGTCTGTGGGCGGTCACCGCGGGCGCCGCCGGCGTCCTCGGGACGGAGGCGTCCGTCGTCCCCGAACAGGCCGCGGTGTGGGGGCTGGGCCGCACCGCCGCCCTCGAACACCCGCAGCTCTGGGGCGGTCTGGTGGACCTGCCCGCAGGCACCGACGCCGCCGTCGCGAGCGATGTGGCCCGCCGGCTGGCCGCGGCACTGGCCGACCGGGCAGGCGAGGACCAGATCGCCGTGCGGCCCGCCGGCACGTTCGTGCGCCGCCTCGAACACGTTCCGGCCGGCCCGCCCACGGCGTCCGCGCCCGACTGGTCCGGCACCGTCCTGCTCACCGGGGCCACCGGGGCGCTCGGTCTGCGCACAGCCGTCTGGCTCGCCGCGCAGGGCGCCGGCCGCATCGTGGCCGTCAGCCGGTCCGGCCCGGGTTCCGACGGCGCCTCCCACCTCAAGCACGCGCTCGCCGACACCGGCACCGAACTGGTCCTGGCCGCCTGCGACACCGCCGACCGCGACGCGCTCGCCGCGCTCCTCGCCGAACACCCCGTCGACGCCGTCGTGCACACCGCGGGCGTGCTCGACGACCGGCTCCTCGACGGCATGGACGCCGCAGCCCTGGACCGCGTCCTGCGGCCCAAGCTGGCCGCCGCGCGCCATCTCGACGAACTGACGCGCGGACGCGAACTCACCGCGTTCGTCCTGTACTCGTCGATCTCCGGCACCCTCGGCACCATCGGCCAGGCCAACTACGCAGCGGCCAACGCCAGTCTGGACGCTCTCGCGGAGCGGCGCAGAGCCGCCGGGCTGCCCGCCACGTCACTGGCGTGGGGGCCGTGGGCCGGCGGCGGCATGGCCACCGCCGACGCCGACAGCGAGAACCGCATACGGCGCGGCGGCATCGGCCCGCTCGACCCCGAGCGGGCCGTCGACGCCCTCGGCCGGGCCGTCGCACGCCCCGACGCCGTCCTCGCCGTCGCCGACATCGACTGGGCGCGCTTCGCGACCGGCTTCACCACCTCCCGGCCCAGCCCGCTGCTCACCGGACTCCCCGAAGTCCGTGACCTGCAGGCCCGCCGCCCGCAGAGCGCCGCCGGCGCCCCGCAGGCCCTGCGGGAACGGCTCGCCGGACAGTCCGCGGCCGAACGCGAACGCACCCTGACCGCTCTGGTGCGGACCGAGGCCGCCGCCGTCCTCGGCCACACCGGCGCCGACCGGGTCGGCGCCGGTGTGGCGTTCAACGCCCTGGGCTTCGACTCGCTGATGGCGGTCGAGCTGCGCAACCGGATCGGCGCCTCCACCGGCCTCGCCCTGCCCGCCACTCTGCTGTTCGACCAGCCGAGCGCCGGCGCGCTCGCCGGGTATCTGCGCGGCAGGCTCTCGGACGACGCCGAGGGCGCCGAAAGCGTCCTCGCCGGGCTCGACTCCCTGGAGGCGGCCCTGGCCGCGCTGGCGAAGGACGACGTCCGGCGCGACCGCATCGGCGCCCGGCTGCAGTCGCTCCTCACAGGTTTCACCGGCTCCTCCGCCGCTGTCGCCCCCGCCGCCGGCGGGGACGACGTCAGCGACCGGATCCAGTCCGCCGGCGCGGACGAGATCTTCGACTTCATCGAGAACGACCTCGGCATTTCCTGACGGCGCGGCCACGGGACCTGAGAACTGGTGACGACACATGAGTGATGAGGAAAAACTCCTCGGCTATCTGAAGAAGGTCACGGCCGACCTCCACCAGACGCGACAGCGTCTGGCCGCGGCCGAGGCACACCGCAACGACCCCGTGGCGATCGTCGCGATGGGCTGTCGTTTCCCGGGCGGGGTCGGCGACCCCGACGATCTGTGGCGGCTCCTCGACGACGGCGGCGACGCCATGTCCGAGTGGCCCCGCGACCGGGGCTGGGACGTCGACGCCCTGTACGACCCGACGCCCGGCGCCCCCGGCCGCAGCTACACCCGCACCGGCGGATTCATCGACCGCGTCGGCGACTTCGACGCCGGGTTCTTCGGCATCTCCCCGCGCGAGGCCGTCGGCACCGACCCGCAGCAGCGGATCCTGCTGGAGATCTGCTGGGAGGCGCTGGAACGCGCCGGGATCGACCCGCTCGCCCTGCGCGGAAGCCGCACCGGCGTGTTCTCCGGCACCAACCTGCAGGACTACACCACCCTGCTCAGCCTGTCCGACAACGCCGGCGACGACGGGGTGGGCAACGCCCCCAGCGTGCTGTCCGGGCGGATCTCCTACACCCTCGGCCTGGAGGGCCCCGCGGTCTCCGTCGACACCGCCTGTTCCTCCTCGCTGGTCACCCTCCACCTGGCAGCGCAGGCCCTGCGCGCGGGAGAGTGCGACCTCGCCCTCGCCGGCGGCGTCACCGTCATGTCGACGCCCACCATCTTCCTCGAGTTCAGCCGGCAGCGCGGCCTGTCGCCGGACGGCCGCTGCCGTGCCTTCGCCGACACCGCCGACGGCACCGCATGGGGCGAGGGCGCGGGAGTCCTCGTCGTCGAACGGCTCTCCGACGCCCGCCGCCACGGACATCCCGTCCTCGCCGTCCTGCGCGGCTCCGCCGTCAACCAGGACGGCGCGTCCAACGGTCTGACCGCTCCCAACGGCCCCTCCCAGGAACGCGTCATCTGGCAGGCGCTCGCCAACGCGAGGCTCGCACCCGCCGACGTGGACGCCGTCGAGGCGCACGGCACCGGAACCACCCTCGGCGACCCCATCGAGGCGCAGGCCCTGCTCGCCACCTACGGACAGGACCGGCCCGCGGACCGGCCGCTGCTGCTCGGCTCGGTGAAGTCGAACATCGGCCACACCCAGGCCGCGGCAGGCGTCGCCGGCGTCATCAAGACGGTCCTCGCGCTGCGCGCGGGCCGGCTGCCGGCGACCCTCCACGTCGACCGACCCAGTCGGCACGTCGACTGGACCGCCGGAAACGTCGAACTGCTCACCGAGGCCCGCGGCTGGCCCGCCGTCGGCGACCGCCCGCGCCGCGCGGGCGTGTCCTCCTTCGGCGTCAGCGGCACCAACGCCCACGTCATCCTGGAACAGGCCCCGCCGCCCGAGCCGGACGACACCACCGGGCCCGCCGGCGACACGCCCCGCCCACGCGCCTTCACCGTGTCCGGCCGCACCGCGCCCGCCCTGCGCGACCAGGCCCGCCGGCTCGCCGCAGGCCTGCGCGCCGACCCGGACGGCGCCCCGCGCCTCGCCGACCTCGCCTGGTCCCTCGCGACCACCCGGTCCGCACTCGAACACCGAGCCGTCGTCGTCGCCCCCGGCCCCGACGTGCTCCTGCGCGGCCTGACCGCCCTGGCCGACGGCGCCCCCGACCCCGCCGTGGTGCGCGGCGTCGCCGACACCGAGGGCGACCCGGTCTTCCTCTTCCCCGGCCAGGGACCGCAGTGGGAGGGTATGGCCACCGAACTCCACGACGCCGACGCCCGGTTCCGCGCCTTCTTCGACGAAGCCGCCGCCGCCGTCGAGGAGTTCGTCGACTTCCGTGTGCTGGACGTGCTGCGGGCCGCCCCCGGCGCCCCGCCCCTGGAGCGCCTCGACGTCGTCCAGCCCACTCTCTTCGTCGTCTGCGTCGCCCTCGCCCGACTGTGGATGGCGTGCGGGGTCCGCCCCGCCGCGGTCGCCGGACAGAGCCAGGGCGAGATCGCCGCCGCACACATCGCGGGCGTCCTCACCCTCCAGGACGCGGCCCGGATCGTCGTGACCCGCTCCCGGGAACTCACCGCGATCACCGGCCGCGGCGGCATGGTCGCCGTGCCGCTGGCGCTCGCCGAGGTCGAACGCCTCATCGCCCCCTATCACGGTCGCATCTCCGTCGGCTCGGTCACCGGCCCGCGGTCCGTCACGGTGTCCGGGGACGCCGAACCGCTGGCCGAACTGCTGACCCGCCTCACCGAGGACGGAGTCCGCGCCCGCCGCGTGCCGGTGGACTACGCCTCGCACTGCGTTCAGGTGGAAGAGGTCCGCGACGCCCTGCTCGCCGGATTCGCACCGGTGCGCCCGCGCCCCGCCGACATCCCGTTCCACTCCACCGTCACCGGAGAACGGGTCGAGGACACCACCACGCTCGACGCCGTCTACTGGTACGACAACATCCGCAGCACCGTCCGCTTCGAGAGCACCGTGCGCGCTCTCGCCGGAGCCGGACAGCGCGTCTTCGTCGAGATGAGCCCGCACCCCGTGGTCACCGCCGCGGTCGACGACATCCTCGACGACCTCGGCATCACCGGCGGCGCCGTCCTCGGCACCCTGCGCCGCGACGACGGCGGGACCGAACGCTTCCTCACGTCCGTGGCCGGCCTCGCGGTCCGCGGCGGATCCGTGGACTTCGACGCCGTCCACGACGAGCCCGCACACCGCGTGGACCTGCCCGTCTACGCCTTCCAACGCCGACGGTACTGGCCGGGGTTCACCGCCGCCGCGACCACCGTGGCCGCCGCCACCGCGGACGCCCCGCTCTGGCAGGCCGTCGAGTCGGGCGACCTCACCGCCCTCGCCGAAGCGCTCAGCCTCGACGAACAGGCCACGGCCGCACTGCTCCCCGCCCTGGCCGGCTACCGGCGGCGCGGCAACGACCGCGCCACCGCCGACCGCTGGCGCTACCGCATCACCTGGCGCCCCCTGCAGGACACGCCCACGCCGGCCCTCACCGGCCGCTGGACCCTCGTAGCGCTCCGCAGCCACGAGAGCGGGCCCGAGGTCACCGCGGTGCAGGCCGCCCTGGCCCGCGCCGGAGCCGACTGCGCCCTCGTCCTGGTCGACGAGCACGCCGACCGCACGGCGCTCGCCGCCGTGCTGGCCGACGCGACGGCCGACGCCCGCGGTGTCCTGTCCCTGCTCGCCCTCGACGGCGGCGCGCATCCCCGGCACCCGCTGCTGCACGGCGGTTTCGCCGCCACCGTCGCCCTGGTGCAGGCCATGGACGACCTCAACGTCCGGCTGCCGGTGTGGTTCCTCACCCGCGGCGCCGTGACCACCCGTGCCGGCGAGGCCCCCGCCTCACCGGAGCAGGCCCTCGTCTGGGGCTTCGGACGGGTCGTCGCCCTGGAACAGGCCGACTGCTGGGGCGGCCTCGTCGACCTGCCCGAACACCTCGACGCGCGCACCGCCGACCGGGTCGTCGCCGTCCTCGCCGGAACCGACCACGAGGACCAGGTCGCCGTACGCGCCACCGGCACGCTGGGCCGCCGGCTGGAGCGCGCCGCCGTCGGCGGACTCGCCGGGCGACGCCGATGGCGACCGGAGGGCACCGTCCTCGTGACCGGCGGCACCGGCGCCCTCGGCCGTCACGTGGCCCGCTGGCTCGCCCGCGAGGGAGCGGCGCACCTCCTCCTCGTCAGCCGCTCCGGCCCCGAGGCGGAATGCGCGGCCGAGCTGCTCGCCGAGCTGACCGCCCTCGGCGCCCGCGCCGACCTTGTCGCCTGCGACATCGCCGACCCCGCGGCCCTCGCCGACCTGCTGGCCTCCGTCCCCGAGGAACGCCCCCTCACAGCCGTCTTCCACACCGCCGCCGTTCTCGACGACGGGGTCATCGGCTCGCTCACGCCCGAGCGCCTCGCCGAGGTCCTGCGCGTCAAGGCCGGAGGCGCCCGGAACCTCGACGCCGCGACCGCCGGCCTGGACCTCTCCGCCTTCGTGCTGTTCTCCTCCTCTTCGGGTGTCTTCGGCAGCCCCGGACACGGCAATTACGCCCCCGGCAACGCCTTCCTGGACGCCCTCGCCGAGGACCGCCGCTCGCGCGGTCTGCCCGCCACGGCGATCGCATGGAGCGGCTGGGCCGAGGGAGGCATGGCCTCCGGCACGGTCGGGGAGCGACTCCAGCGCCACGGCGTCCGCCTCATGGACCCCGCCGTCGCCGTCACGGCCCTGCAACACGCCCTGGACCAGGACGACACCGCGCTCGTCGTCACCGACATCGACTGGGAGGTCTTCGGGGCGGAGCTCGGCAAGGGCCGCCCCCGCCGTCTCTACGCCGAACTTCCCGATCTGGAACGGCTGCACGGGCAGCGGGCCGCCCCGGCCGTCTCCGGCGGCGGCGACGAGCACGACGTGATGGCCACGATCGCCGCCCTCGGGGAGGCGGACCGCAGGCATGCCCTGCTCGAGCTGGTGCGCGCACACATCGCCTATGTCCTCAACCATCCGAGCCCCGACGACGTCGAGCCCGCCCGGGCCTTCCGGGAACTCGGCTTCGACTCCCTCAGCGCCGTGGAGCTGCGCAACACCCTGGGCGAGGCGACCGGCATGCGGCTGCCCGCCACCCTCGTGTACGACTACCCCACGCCCGCGGCCCTGGCCGAGCACCTCGGCGAACAGCTGGCCCCGGCGGGAGCCGCCGCCTCCGCGGTCGCCGTCACCCGCCGGGACACGGCCGAGGACCCGGTCGTGATCGTCGGCATGGCCTGCCGCTTCCCCGGCGGGGCGGACACTCCGGAGCGGTTCTGGCAGCTGCTGGCCGACGGCGCCGACGTGATGGGCCCGTTCCCGGAGGACCGGGACTGGGACGTGGCCGGGCTCTACCATCCCGAACCCGGCACGGCGGGCCGCACCGCCACGCTCACCGGTGGATTCCTGGACGGCTTCGCCGACTTCGATCCCGGCGTCTTCGCCATCTCGCCCCGCGAGGCCCTGGCCATGGACCCGCAGCAGCGGCTGCTGCTCGAGACCGCCTGGGAGACGTTCGAGCGGGCGGGGATCGACCCTCGGTCGCTGCGCGGCAGCCGCACCGGTGTGTTCGCCGGCACGAACTACCAGGACTACACCTCCCGTCCGCTCGCGCCCGGCGACGACGTGGGCGCCCACCTGGGCACGGGCAACTCCGCGAGCGTCCTGTCGGGCCGGCTGTCCTACACCTTCGGGCTGGAGGGCCCGGCGGTCACCGTGGACACCGCCTGCTCGTCGTCGCTGGTCGCCCTGCACCTGGCGGCGCAGTCCCTGCGCGCGGGGGAGTGCGACCTCGCCCTCGCCGGCGGCGTCACCGTGATGTCGACGCCCGGTCTGTTCGTGGACTTCAGTCGTCAGCAGGGGTTGGCGGCGGACGGTCGGTGCAAGGCGTTCGCGGAGGCGGCGGACGGGACGGGGTTCTC
>NZ_JBEPBI010000136.1:0-21197 GCF_040299045.1 Streptomyces sp. NPDC001027 | reverse complement strand
GCGGGGGGGGGGCCGGGGCGGGGCCCCCCCCCGCCCGTCGCGGCCGGGACGACGCAGGTGAGGAACAGGGTGGCCGGCCAGGAGTCCGTGTACGACATCTCGTTGTGCTGGGGGATGGTCTGGTCGGCCGGGTACTCGGTGGACGTGAAGACGTTGCCGTCGACGCGTCGGCGCGGCGTGGAGCGGTTGTCGTAGTCGCGCAGTTCGCCGTCGAGGCCGGTGGCGAGTTCGGCGAGGCCCGCGGCGTCCAGCGGTGCGAAGCCGCGCAGCAGGACGGCGCCGTGCTCGTCGCGCAGCCGGGCGAGGGCGTTCCCCGAGTTCGCGAGCCACTCCCGTGCGTCGAGGCCGGTGAGGGTCGGGGTGCAGGACACCGCGCGCGTTCCGTCGGTCAGCGGGGCGACGCGGACCAGCGTCTCGCTGGTGACCGCGACGGACCTGCGGGCCCTGCCGAAGCGCCCGTTCGCGCCGGTGCCGGTCGTCTGGGTCAACATGCGTCTGCCGCCTTCTTCTCGAGGAGCTGATCGATGTACTCGGCGAGCTCCGACACGACGGGGAACTCGAAGAGGTTGCGCAGCTTGAAGCTCACCTTGAAGTCGTCCCGCAGCCTGGCGACCAGCTGGGTGGCGAGCAGCGAGTGCCCGCCCACCTCGAAGAAGTCGTCGTCGGCGCCGACCTGACGCAGCAGCAGGAGCTGGGCGACGATGTCGGCGACCCGGCGTTCGGTCTCGGTGCGCGGTTCGACGTAGGCGGTGGATCCCTGGGTGTAGAAGCCGGGTTCGGGGAGCATCGAGGCGTCCACCTTCCCGCTGCTGGTGAGGGGGAAGGCGTCCAGGGCCACCAGGTGGGCGGGCAGCATGAAGTCCGGGAGGCGTTCGGCCAGGAACTCGCGCAGCCACTCCGCGCCGCCGCGACCGCCCTCGGCGTCGATGAGGTAGCCCACGAGATGGGCGCCCGTGCTCTCGCCGGCCTCCACGACCAGGCTGCCGGTCACCCGGGGGTGCTGGCGCATGACCGCCTCGATCTCGCCCAGCTCCACGCGGAAGCCGCGCAGTTTGATCTGCCGGTCGACGCGGCCGAGGAACTCCACGGTGTGGTCGGGAAGGAGGCGCGCCTTGTCACCGGTGCGGTACATCCGGCCCGACGGGTCCGGGCTGAACGGGTCGGCGACGAACCGGGCGCGCTGCTCCTCGGTCGGGGACAGATAGCCGTGCGACACGGACGAGCCGCCGATCCACAGCTCGCCCGGCACACCGACCGGCAGCGGCCGGCGTCCCGGGTCGAGGACGTAGGCGCGGGCGTGTCGCATCGGGGTGCCCAGCGGGACGCTGGAGGCCAGGGCGGCCAGGTCGTGGGAGGCGGTCGCCTCGCCGCAGAGCACGCCGACGGTGGTCTCGGTCGGGCCGTAGTGGTTGTAGAGCCTGCAGTCGCCGAGGTAGTCCTTGAACAGGTTGTACCAACCCCAGCCGAACGGCTCGCCGCCCGCGACCAGGGCCTGGTGCGGCATCAGCCGCTCCGGCGCCTCGGCGACGGTGAAGACGGCCTCCAGGTGCGAGGGGGTGATCTTGAGGAGGTCGTAGCTCTCGCGGGAGAGCAGTTCGGCGAGCGCCTGCGCGTCCGCGGAGACCTCCGGCGCGACGACCAGCAGCTCGCCCCCGGTGACCAGCGGCGGGAACAGCGCGGTGTTGCCGAGGTCGGTGCCCAGGGTGCTCAGGGCGACCGAGTCGACCGGCCCGGTCAGGCGCAGCCGGTCGAGCACGCCGTCGAGGTAGGCGGCGAGGTGGCCGTGCCCGATGAGGACGCCCTTCGGGGCGCCGGTGGAGCCCGAGGTGAAGATCACGTAGGCGGGGTCGTCGTCGGCGGTCGCCACCTGCGGGCTGTCGCTCGCATGGTGGGCGCAGACGGTGAGGTCCGCGTCCAGGAGGACGGTGTCGCAGTCCTGCGGCAGGGTCGCGGCCGTCTCCTCGGTCGCCACGGCGTGGCGCAGACCGACCGCGTCGAGGACCGCGGACCGGCGCTTCGCGGGCAGGCTCGGGTCGATGGGAACGTACCCGGCCCCGGCTTTGGCGATCGCGAGCATGGCGACGACGGCGAGGTCGGAGCGCTCGAGGCACAGCCCGACCAGGTCGCCGGCGCGAACGCCGCGCCCGACCAGCTCGTTGGCCAGCCGGCCCGAGGCCTCGTCGAGCTGCCGGTACGTCCACGAGCGCGTGGCCGTCCGCAGCGCCGGGGCGTCGGGGGCGAACCGCGCGGTCCGCTCGACCTGGCGGTGCCAGTGCTCCCCGGGGCGCTCCGTCGGCTGCACGGGGTTCACGGCGGCGACGAGCTCTCGCGCGGCGTCCTCGTCCAGCATCGCCAGGTCGGGCACGGCGGTCCCCGGTTCGCCGCCGAGCGCCGACAGGGCGGCGCGCAGACACGTGAGCAGCGCCTCGATGCCGCCCTCGGCCATGCCGAGGACCTGGTGGCGCAGGGTGAGCCGGATCTCGCCGTCGAGGACCTGCGCGCTGAGGGCGACCTTGCGCGTGTCGTCGGACGGTTCGATCCACAGGTCGCCGAAGACCGGCTCCTGGGGTGAGCCGAACTCCGTGACGTCGTGGAAGGCGAACCCGGGTATGCCCGCGACGTGCTGGCCGGCCGGGTCCACGGAGCTCTCGTCGGCCTGCTCGAAGCCTTCCAGCTCCAGGTCCACCGAGCGCAGCAGATCGGTCAGCGTCGTCGCGTCGGCGACCTCCGCGAGCACTGGCGCATGGGTCTCGAACAGGCCGATCGACGTCCGCAGCTCGGGGAACGGCCGTCGGGTGAGCCGCGCGTCGACCGCCAGACGTTCCGGCCGTCCGGCGGCGTGCCACAGGGCGACGAACCAGCCGGTCAGCAGCACGCTGCGCAGACCGCCGTCGCAGTCGTCGCCGAGGCTTCGCAGCCGCTGCGCCAGGGGTGCGGGGACAGTCCAGCGCAGGTCGGCGAGGGAGGTGTCGTCGGAGAGGAGTTCGAGCGGCAGGTTCAGCGGCGGCAGCTCCGTCAGCCGGGCCGCGCGGTCGGCCGCGAGCTCCCTCTGGCGCGGGCTCGCCGCCCCCTCGTCGACCTGCCACTGGGCGTAGTCGGCGTACTGGACGATGCCGTCGCGGCTCCACGGGGCGCCCTGCAGCCGGGTGGCGCAGGCCTGCCGGAGGTCCCGGAGGAACACCTCGGCCGAGAGGGCGTCCATGCTCATGCGCGGCGCGGAGACGACGAGCGAGCGCTGTCCTGCGGTGTGGGTGAAGAGGGTCAGGCGCAGGGGCTCGGCGTCCTCCTCGGCGGTCTGCGCACGCGCCTCCTCCTGTACGAGGGCGGTGAGTGCGGCGTCGTCGCCGGAACGCTCCGTCAGGAGGAACCGGGGACGGTCCTCGATCACCATCAGCGCGGTGCTGTTGTCGCCGAGAACCTTGCGGTAGACGGTGCGCAGGCTCTCGTGCGCCGATGCCACGTCGTGCACGGCGTGTTCCAGCACCTCGCGGTCGAGCGACGTGCCGAGTGCCACCCGGGCCACCGTACGGCCGGCCCGTCCGGCCGCCACGAGCCCCAGGACGTGCTCCTGCTGCTTCGACAGACGGAAGCCTTCCCAGGCCTGCGACATCAGTTCTGCTCCGGCTCGATCCACAGCTGCCCCTTCGTGTACGTGTTCCATGTGTCGACTGCGTCCGGGCCGAGGTATTCGGCGGCGATCTGCCAGAAACCCGCGTATTCGGCCGGGAGGTTGAGATGTGAGTGGCTGACCTGTTGCGGCATGTGCGCCAGCACGTCGCCGAGTTTCATGCGCAGGAGGTCTTCGAATTCGTCCCGGTCCAGCGGGATCTCCTCGCCGGTGCGCCGGTCCTTCAGGGCCGGCTCCCCTTTCGGGCGCATGATGTTGCGGAAGCTCTTGCCGAGCGACGCGTAGTTCATGACGGAGAAGGTGTGGATCATCTGCTCCACCTGTTCTCCGACGAACGCTCGGACCTCGACGCGTCTTTCCTCGGGAATGGACTCGACGTTGTCGTTGTGCAGGCCCTCCGTTCCGTACACGCCGTGGAACAGTCCCGCGAGGCAGACGTGCTCCCCCGCCTTCATGTCCTGGAGGATGGCGCAGGCCCGGAACATGTGGTCCAGGAGGGTCTCGTCCTGGTGCGCGATCTTGTGCAGGCCCAGCTGCACCAGGTCGCCTCGATATCGTTCGGCGTCAAGCATTCGGCATTCCTCGGTTGTCCTGCGGTCGCCGTTGCGACCGGATGTCGTTCCATGACCTCTTCTTCCGCGACTCTTCCTTTCCTTCCCACAGGTTTTCCAGAGTGCGGTTGACGAGGCTGAGCCTCGCGTCCGGTTCGGTGGACAGGAGTTTCACCAGTTCGGTCAGGCAGTGCGTCAGACGGCGGACGGTGGATTCCGCGAAGAGGCCGACGCGGTAGTCGATTCCGCCTTCCATTCCGCCTTCGGGGGTGGCCACGAGCGTGAGCTTGATGTCGTGGACCGACAGGAGGAATTCCGCGTCGATCTCCTCGGCGCTCACGTCGGGAAGGTCCCAGTCGGGCAGCGGGACGTCCTCCAGCAGGAACCAGGTGCGGTACACCGGCGCCGACTCGCCGGCGCGGCGTTCCGGCCTGACGGCCTGGACGACGTGGTCGAAGGGCACGTCCTGGTTCGCGTACGCCTCCAGGGCCTTCTCGCGGACCTCCCTGAGCACGTCCGTGAAGGTCGGGTCGCCGGTGAACCGGGTGCGGATGGCGAGGCTGTTGACCAGGAACCCGATCGTGTTCTCCAGCTGCGGGTGCGCGCGGTGGCCGGCGGGGACGCCCACGACGACGTCCTGCTGACGGCACCACCACTGGAGCAGCACCTTCCAGGCGGCGAGGTACCCCATGAACGTCGTCGCGCGTTCGGCCGTGCAGACGTCCCTGAAGCCGGCGGCCACCGCGGGGTCGACCGCGAGCGGCGCCCGGGCCCCCTCGATCACCTCGGAGTCGTCGATCGTCCCCTCGGTGGGCAGGGCCAGCACGGGCAGCGGAGCGGCCAGTTCGCGGCGCCAGAAGTCGATCTGCCGCCGGAACTCGGCCGAGTCGGCCTGACCGGCCTCCCACAGGGCGACATCGGCGTACCCGACGCCGGGTTCGGGGAGGACGGACGCGTTCGCACCGCGGTACAGCGCGCTGATCTCACGGACCATGATCGAGGTCGACCAGGCGTCCCAGACGATGTGGTGCACGGACACGACCAGGACGTGCTCGCGCGGTCCGACGCACAGCAGCCGCACCCGGAAGTGGGGTCCGCTCGCGAGGTCGAAGGGGGTGCGCGCCTCCTCGGCGATCACTCGCTCGGGAGCGAGCATCAACGGGTCGTCGCTCACGTCGACGACCTGGAAGTCCAGCGGTTTGCCGGTGCCCGGCATCTGGTGCGGGGCGTCCCCGGCCGCCTCGAACGACAGCGACAGGACGTCGTGCCGGTCGACGAACGTCTCGAAGGCGGCGCGCAGGGCGGCGACGTCGAGCGGACCGGTGAGGCGGAACGGCTGGACCAGGTTGTACGTGGTGCTGCCCGGGACGAGCTGGTCGTGGAACCAGAGGCGGGCCTGAGCCGCCGTCAGCGGAACCGGGGCGCCGCCGTGGTCTCTGCGGGTGGGCCCGGACGCCGCGGCGGGAGCGGCGGCGCCGTCCGCGGAGTCGATCGCCGCCGCGATGCGCTCCAGCGTCGGGTTGTCGAAGATCACCCGGATGGGGATCTCGACCTCGAGGGCCTTGCGCAGCCGTACGACCGTGCGCATGGCGGTGAGCGAGTCGCCGCCGAGCTCGAAGAAGTGGTCCTGCCGACCGACCCGTTCGACGTCCAGCATGCTCACCCACACGGCCGCGACGATCTTCTCGACCTCCGTGGCCGGCGCCTCGTACACCGTCGGCTCGTCGGGCTCGTCCGGCGCCACGAGGGCCTTGCGGTCGACCTTGCCGTTGGCCGTGAGCGGGAGCTCGGGGATCCCGACGACGGTCTCGGGCACCATGTAGCCGGGCAGCTTGGCGCCGAGGAACTCCCGTACGTCCGCCGGGACCTGGTGGCCCTCCTCGGGCACGACGAACGCGATCAGCCGCTTGGCGCCCTGGGGGCGGCCGTGGACGACGGCCACCGCGCCGCGCACGGCGCGGTGCTGGAGCAACGCCGTCTCGATCTCGCCCAGTTCGATCCGGTACCCCTGGAGCTTGACCTGGAAGTCCGCGCGGCCGAGGAACTCGATCTCGCCGCTCGGCAGGAACCGTCCCAGATCGCCCGTCCGGTACAGGCGTTCGCCCGTCACGGGGTGGCGTACGAAGCTCGCGGCGGTCTTCGCCCCGTCGTGCAGGTATCCCTCCGCGAGGCCTGTGCCGCCGATGCACAGCTGGCCCGGGACACCGGTCGGACGCGGCCGGAACGCCTCGTCGAGGACGTGGAAGGTCTGGTTGCGCATCGGGCGGCCGTAGGGAATCGACGGCCAGTCGGCCGGCACCTCGCCCACGGGGTGCAGGATGGACCAGATGGACGCCTCCGTCGCGCCGCCGAGGCTCACGATCTCCGGCGTGCCGAGGACCCGCCGGATGCGCTCGGGCAGGGTGACCGGGAACCAGTCACCGCTGAGCATCACCAGCCGCAGCGCGTCGCTCTTCGCCCCGCCCACCGTCATGTGCTCGACCAGCAGCTCCATCAGCGCCGGCACGGAGTTCCACACGGTGACGCCGGCCCGTTCGGCCAGGTCGAGCCAGACCGCCGGGTCGCGGTGCGAGGCCGGGTCGGGGACGACGACGGCGCCGCCGACGGCCAGCGGCCCGAAGACGTCGTAGACCGACAGGTCGAAGCTCAGGGACGACAGGGCCAGCGTCCGGTCCTGGTCCCCGACCGCGAAGCGCTCGTTGACGTCGACGACCGTGTTCAGGGCGCCCCGGTGACTGATCATCACGCCCTTGGGCACTCCGGTCGAGCCCGAGGTGAAGATGACGTAGGCGAGGTCGTCGGCGGTCGTGGCCGGCCGGGCGGCGTGCGGCGCGCCCGGGTCGGAGGGCAGCGTGTCCACGGCGAGCACCGTGCCGTCCGGCGCCAGCGGCCCGGTCAGCCGTGCGGCGATCCAGGACTGGGTCAGCACGCCCCGGACCTGACCCTGGGCCAGCAGGAAGCGGATCCGCTCCTCGGGCAGCTCCGCGTCCACCGGCAGGTACGCCGCGCCCGAGGCGAGGATGCCGAGCACCGCGGCGCTCTGCTCCCAGCCCTTCTCCATGACGACGGCGACCAGGTCGTTGGGTCGGACGTCCAGCGCGGTGAGCCGGGCGGCGATCACCCGGGCGCGGCCGGCGAGCTCGCCGTAGCTCAGGGTCCGGGTCTGCGTGATGACGGCCGGCCGGTCCGCAGCGCGCTCGGCCATGGCGAAGAACGGCTCGTGGAGCAGGCCCGAGGGGAGGCGCCCCGCGGTCCGGTTGTAGTCCTGCCGAGCCGCCGTGTCCGCGGCCGGCAGGAGCGAGGGCAAAGGCTCGTTCCAGCGGGCCTCGTCGTCCGCCAGCCATCGCAGCAGGTCCAGGGTCGCTGCGTGGATCGAGGCGACCAGCCCGTCGGGGAACAGCTCGTCGACCGCGTCGATGTCCAGGGTCAGGGAGCCCTCCGACTCGAAGACCTGGGCGTCGATCCACACCTGCGGCGTCTGGGAGATGCTGAACACCTCCTGCCCCAGGCCGATGTCCTGGCCGTGGTCGAGGAAGAGGCTGGTGAACACCGCCGGCATCACCGCGTCCGGGCGCACCTTCTTGATCTCGCGCAGGACCCGGACGCCGCTGAACAGGCGGTGGTCGATGTCCGTGAGCAGCTGGTCGCGCACCGCCCGCGCCCGCTCTGCGAACGAGCCGGCGTCGGACGCGTCGACCTCCAGCAGCGTCACCGACGTGAAGTCGCCGACGACGGCGTCCACGCCCGGGTGCAGCGGAAGCCGGTTCGCCATGGGCAGGTTGAGCGTGAACCTGCGGTGCGTGGCCCAGGTCGCCATCGCCTCGCTGTAGGCGGCGATGGTCAGTGCGGTGGGGGTGACGCCGCGGCGGGCCGCGACCGCCTTGAGCCGGCTCCAGCGCTCCTCGTCCAGCGTTGCGCTCACCCTGCTGAAGCGGGGCGTGTCGATGCTGCGCGGCTCGCGGGCCAGCGGAAGCTCGGGGGCGGGGGCGAAGTCCGGCACCCGCTCGCACCAGTACGCCTGCGCCCGGCGGTACAGGTCGCTCTCCTCCAGGCTCTGTTCGGCCAGGACGTAGTCCCGGAAGGAGAGCTGGATGTCGGGCAGGCCGAGGTCCGGGTCCCGGTAGAGGTCGGCGAGTTCGCGCAGCAGGACGTTGGAGCTGCGGGCGTCGGTGATCAGACCGTCGATGCTGTAGTGCAGGCGGGTGCGGTCACCGTCGAGGAGGGTGGCGCGCAGCTCGAACAGCGGCCAGCGCTCGGGGGCGAACACCTGGTGGGACATGGCGTCTCGGGTGGCCTGCAGGGCCTCGCGCGCCTCGTCGTCGCCCCGCCCGCGCACGTCCTGGGCGGCGATGACATAGTCGGGCACGTCGGTGAGGATCCGCTGCTCGCCGGTGGGCAGCACGATCGCGCGGAGCATGCCGTGCCGCTGGACGAGCCTGCGGAACGCCTCCTGGAGCCGGGGCAGGTCGAGGCCGACGGCCTCGAACTCCTCGTAGCCGTGCATGCCGACGTTGCCGATGTCGAAGACTCCGGTGCGACCGATCCAGTAGGCCTGCTGCACGTCCGTCAGCGGGAAGGGCTCCGCCACCGCGGCCGGGTCGGCCACGGCGAGCGGCAGCGCCTCGGGGGCGTCGTCGCCGGTTTCGTCGCGGGCGGCGGTCACCGCGCGCGCCAGGCCGCGGATCGTCGGGGACTCGATGAAGGTGCGCAGCGCGACGTCGACGCCGAACAGGGCCCGTACCCGGGAGACGAGCTGGGTGGCGAGCAGCGAGTGCCCGCCCAGCTCGAAGAAGCCGTCCTCCGGGCCGATGGCCCGGCCGCCGAGGAGGTCGACGAAGACCGCGGCGACCTCCCGCTCGGTCGGGTCCTGGTAGTCGGGTGCGGCGGTCGGCTCCGTCTCCTGGACGGCCGGGTCCTGTGCCGCGCTCTGCTCGGTCCGGCAGCCGCAGCCGCCGACGGCCCCGGCGGGCGGCGGGTCGATCCAGCAGCGCTCGCGTTCGAACGGGTAGGACGGCAGGACCGTGCGGTGCGGCGGGGCCCCGTCGGCGAGCGCCTCCCAGTCGACCGCGACGCCCTCGCACCAGAGTTCGCCGACGGCCGACAGCAGTTCCGGCTCGTCCGTCCCGGCGACCGCGGGCAGGCACGCGACCGCGTCGGCGCCGGCGGCCCGGGCCAGCCGGGTCAGCACCTGTCCGGGGCCGACCTCCAGAAGCACCGCCCCGGTGTCGCGGACGGCGGACAGCGCGTCGTCGAAGCGGACGGTGGCGCGGATCTGCCGGGCCCAGTACGCGGGGCTGGTGGCGTCCTCGTCGGTGATCCAGTCGCCGGTCACGTCGGAGAGGAACGGGATGCGCGGGGGCGAGAGCGTCAGCCGGGCGGCCTCCTGCTCGAAGGCGGCCGCCGCGCCGTCCATGAGGCGCGAGTGGAAGGCGTGGGAGGTGCGCAGCCGCTTGGAGACGACGCCGAGAGCGGCGAGCCGCTCCTCGAAGGCCGTGATGGCGTCGGCGGGACCGGAGACCACGCACTCGCGCGGTCCGTTGACCGCGGCGAGGTCCACGCCGTCGAGCAGCGCCGACACCTCGTCCTCGGGCAGCGGGACGGCCGTCATCACGCCGGCCGGCGCGGACTGCATGAGGCGGCCGCGCACGGCGACCAGACGCAGCGCGTCCTCCAGTGACATCACGTCGGCGACACAGGCGGCCACGAGTTCGCCGAGGCTGTGTCCGACCAGGGCGACGGGGCGCACGCCCCAGGACTCCCAGAGCCGGGCGAGCGCGTACTCCAGGACGAAGAGCGCGGGTTGCGCGATCTCGGTGCGGTGGACGGTCGGATCGTCACCGCGGACGGGGCCGTCGAGACCGAGCACCGGCCGTACGTCCACGGCCCCGTCGGTCAGCGAGAGCAGGAGGGCGGCCGCCCGGTCGGCCTCCGCCCGGAACACCGGCTCCTGCGCGTAGGCCGCCCGGGCCATGCCCGCGCGCTGGGCGCCCTGGCCGGGGAAGCCGAAGACCACCTCGCGGTCCTGGCCCGCGGCGGTCGCACCGGCACGCGGCCGGACGCCGGCGCCCAGCGCCTCGACCGCCTCGCCGACGCCGCCGGCGACGACGAACCCGCGGTGCGCGAGCCGTCCGCGGCCTCGCTGCAGGGTGTACGCGACCTCGTCGAGGCGCTCGTCGGGGTTCGCCCGGAGGTGACCGGCGAGCCGGTCCACGACCGTCGCCAGCGCGGCGGGGGTCGCGGCGGAGAGCGGCAGGACGTGCCGGGCACGGCTGCGGGCGGCGGCGGGGGTGCGCGCGGGGGCCTCTTCGAGGACGACGTGGGCGTTGGTGCCGCCGATGCCGAACGAGCTGACGCCCGCCCGCAGGCGCTCGCCCTCCCAGGGCGTCAGGGCGGTGTTGACGCGGAACGGGCTGTCGTCCAGGCCCAGTTCCGGGTTCGGCTCGGTGAAGTGCAGGGACGGCGGGAGCTGCCTGGCCCGCAGGGAGAGGACCACCTTGATGAGGCCGACGGCGCCGGCCGCCGTGTCCAGGTGTCCGACGTTGGTCTTCACCGAGCCGAGGGCGCAGCGGCCGGCGGGGCCCGTGCCGAAGACGCTCTTGAGCGCGGCCACCTCGACGGGGTCGCCGAGCGGGGTGCCGGTGCCGTGGGCCTCGATGTACGTGACCGTGGACGGGTCGACGTCGGCGACGGCGAGCGCCTCCGCGATCACGTCCGCCTGTCCCTCGACGCTGGGCGCGGTGAAGCCGACCTTGCGCGCGCCGTCGTTGTTGACGGCGGACCCCCGGATCACCGCGTGGATCACGTCGCCGTCGGCGAGGGCGTCGTCGAGCCGTTTGAGCGCGACGACGGCGGCGCCGCTGCCGGCGACGGTGCCGTCCGCGGCGGCGTCGAACGCGCGGCAGCGGCCGTCGGACGACCTGATGCCGCCCTTCTCGTGCCGCTGTCCCCGGCGCTGCGGGATCACGGTGGCGCCGCCGGCCAGCGCGACGTCGCACTCGCCGTTGTTCAGGGACTGGCACGCCATGTGGACGGCGACGAGGGAGGTCGAGCATCCCGTCTGGACGCTGACGCTCGGCCCCCGCAGGTCCAGCTTGAAGGAGACGCGCGTCGGCACGAAGTCCTTGTCGTTGCCGAGGGCCGTCTGGAACTCGCCCACCCGGGCGACCAGGTCGCCGTTGGGCAGCAGGTTGCGGTGCAGGTAGGCGCTCTCGCCGACGCCCGCGTAGACGCCGGTGACCTTGTCCGTCGCGCCCGGGGCGCACGCCGCGTGCTCCAGGGCCTCCCAGGCGCACTCCAGCAGCAGCCGGTGCTGCGGGTCGAGCATCTCGGCCTCGCGGCGGGAGAAGCCGAAGAAGGACGCGTCGAAGCCCTCCATGTCGTCGAGCACGCCGAGCCGGCGCACGTAGTCCGGCCGGGCGGCCTCGTCCGGGTCGACGCCGGCGGCGAGGAGTTCCGCGTCGGTGAACGTGGTGAGCGACTCGACGCCCTCGCTCAGGTTGCGCCAGAAGGCGTCCGGGGTGTCCGCGCCGGGACATCGCAGGGCCATGCCCACGACGGCGACGGCTCCGGCGGGCGTGCCGCCGTCGTCCGGGATGTCGTACGTCATTGCTGTCTCCAAGATGTCGGAAGTCACCGCGCGGTCCTCCGCGGCGCCTGTGCGCGCGAACGCGCCTTGCGTGCGGCCGCCCGGCGGCGTCCCGCGTCACCCGTCGCAAAGGGGCCGGGCCCCTCGTCGGCGAGATGCCGGGCCAGGCTCCGGACGGTGGGGAACGTGAACAGGTCCACCACCGGGATCTGCCGTCCGAGCCGTTCCGTGAGCCGGGCCTGTACCCGCAGCAGAAGCAGCGAGTGCCCGCCGGCTTCGAAGAAGTTGTCCTCGGCGCCCACCTGTTCGACCGCCAGTACCTCGCTCCACACATCGGCGACGAGGCGTTCCGTCGCACCGTTGAGCGGGGCCCGGGCCGGGGCGCCCCCGGCTCGGGCGGGAGCCGGCAGGGCGCGTCGGTCGGTCTTTCCGCGTTCGCCCCGGGGCAGTGCGTCCATGAGGACGATCGAGGCGGGCACCATGTACTCCGGCAGCCTCTGTTCGAGGTGCGCCCGCAGCTCGGCCGCCGTGACGGCGCCGGCGAGGGCGGCGTAGCCGACCAGCACCGGTCTGCCGGGGACGTCCTCGCGCAGCACCGCCGCCGCGTCCATGACGCGTGGGTGGGCGTTCAGGGCGGCCTCGATCTCGCCGAGTTCGATGCGGAAGCCGCGGAGCTTGACCTGGGTGTCGTCGCGGCCGAGGAATTCGAGGGTTCCGTCGGCGGCGGCGCGGACCCGGTCGCCCGTGGCGTACATGCGCTCACCGGGCGGTCCCCAGGGGTCGGGCAGGAACGACGCCGCCGTCCGCCCGGGGTCGCCCAGGTAGCCGAGGGCCACTCCGGGTCCCGCGAGGTGGAGGTCCCCGTGGACGCCCGGCGGGACCGGCCGCAGCCGCTCGTCGAGCACGTACGCGCGGACCCCGGCCAGCGGCCTGCCGATGGGGACGGTCTTCGCGTCGTACGACTCGCCCGGCCCGGGTTCGTGCAGGGTGGCCGTGATGGTGGTCTCCGTCGGGCCGTACGCGTTCAGCCAGCGCACTCCGGCCGGCGCGGCGGCGCGCCACTGGCCGAGCCGTCCGGCGTCGACGCGTTCGCTGCCCACCACGACGAGCCGCAGAGCGGGGCAGGCGTCCACCGGGTACCGGTCGAGCAGGGCCGCCCATTCGTGCCAGTACGACGCCGGAAGGTTGAGCACGCTCAGCCGTTCCCGGCGGGCCAGCTCGGTCAGCTCGGCGATCCCGGGCACCGGTCCCGCCGGGAGCAGCACGACCCGGCCGCCCCGGATGAGGGTGGCGAAGAGCTCTTCCGCCGCCACGTCGAAGGCGGTGGAGGCGAACTGGAGCACCCGGTCGTCGGGGTGCAGCCCGTAGCGGTCCGCGACCGCCCGCAGGGTGTGGGCGAGGTTGCCCTGGCTCACGCACACCCCCTTGGGGGCGCCGGTGGTTCCCGAGGTGTACAGGACGTAGGCCGTCGCCGCCGGGGAGGTGACAGCGGGCGCGCGGTCCCGGGCGGTCTTCTCGGCGCTGAGCGCGTCCTGCACGGAGACGAAGGGAAGGTCGCCGTGCGCGGGCCGGCCGTCCGCCGACGAGCCCAGCACCAGGACCGCCCGCGAGTCCGCGCACACCTGCTCGAGCCGTCCCTGCGGGGCGGCGACGTCGACCGGGACGTAGGCGGCCCCGGCCTTCATGATCCCGATCAGCGCGGCCGGCCAGTCGGGGTCGCGCTCCATGCGCACCACGACGGCGCTGCCCGGCCGGACGCCTCGGGCCCGCAGGTGGGCGCAGATCCTGTCGGCCCGGGCGGCCAGTTCGGCGTAGGTCAGGGACCGGCCGTCCTGGCTGACCGCGGGGCGCTCGCCCCAGCGGGCGCAGGACTCGTCCAGCAGCCGCGTCAGGGTGTCTGTGCCCGTGCCCGTGCCCGCTCCGGACGTCGTCCCGGGGTGCGCCGAGAGGGCCTCCAGTTCGGCCGCGCCGAGGAGGGACAGCGCGTCGAGCCGCGCCTCGGGGGCGGTCAGGGCGGACTCCAGCAGGGCCGTGAGGTGACCCGCGAAGCGTTCCACCGTCGCCCGGTCGAACAGGTCGACGTCGTACTCGATCGCGCCGCGCAGGGCCCCCGACTCCAGCGAGGACTCCTCCCAGACCAGGGTGAGGTCGAACTTGGCCACCGGGCTGACGGATTCGTCCACCGCCATGGAAAGACCCGGCGCCAGGACGGTGTCCCCCGGCACGTTCTGCATCGCCATCATGACCTGGAACAGAGGAGTCCAGCTGGGGTCGCGGGGCGGCCGGACGGCCTCCACCACCTGCTCGAAGGGCACGTCCTGGTGCTCGAAGGCGCTCAGCGCGCTCTCCCGGACCACCGCGAGGAACTCGGCGAACGTCTGCTCCTCTTCCCAGCGGGAGCGCAGCACCAGCGTGTTGACGAAGAACCCGATCATGTCCTCGAGTTCCGGACGGGTCCGGCCGGACGCCGGCGTGCCGACGCTGACGTCCCGGACCCCGGCGTACCGGCCGAGCAGCAGCGTGAAGACGGCGAGCAGGGTCATGAAGCGGGTGGCGCCGAAGCGCCCGCTCACCTCACCGAGCCGGGCCGTCAGCTCGCTCGACAGCACCACCGGGACCGTGTCGCCGACATGCCGGGGGGAGGCGGCGCGCGGGCGGTCGGTGGGCAGGCCGAGCACCGGCGGCGCGCCCGCCAGGCAGTCCGCCCAGTAGCCGAGCCGTCCGTCCTGGTCGGCGCGCTCGAGGAGCGCGCGCTGCCAGACGGCGTAGTCCGGGTACTGCACCGGGAGCGCCGGCCGCGGTTCGGCCGCGCCGTCGAGCTCCGTCCGGTACAGCGCCGCCAGGTCGCGCAGGAGGACGCCCACCGACCATCCGTCGCAGACGGCGTGGTGCATCGTCACCAGCAGCACGGACCGCCCCTCGTCCAGTCGCAGCAGGCGGAAGCGGACGAGCGGGCCCTGCGAGAGGTCGAAGGAGAGCAGGGACTCCGCTCTGGCGCGCTCGGCGGCCGTCGCGGTCCGCACCGCCTCGGGCAGCCGCTCGAGGTCCTCGGTCTCCAGCCGGACGTCACCGGCCTCGTCGACCACCTGGACGGGGTCGCCGTCCGCGGTCCCCACCAGCCGGGTGCGCAGCGAGGCGTGGCGCCGCACCAGTGCCCGCAGGGCGTGGCGCAGGGCCGTCAGGTCGAGGGCGCCCGTGAGCGTCACGGCCAGGGGGACGTTGTAGAGGGCGCTGCCGGGGTCGAGCCGGTCGAGGAACCACAGCCGCCGCTGGGCGAAGGACAGCGGCTGGGGTCCGGGGCCCGCGGGGACCAGGGGCGAGGCGACGCGCCCGGCACGGGCCGCGGCGGCGCGCCGCGCGAACGCCGACACCGAGGACGCCTCGAAGACGTCCCGGATGCCGAGCTCTGCGCCGAGGTCGGCGGCGACTCGGGTGACCGCCTGGGCGGCGAGCAGCGAGTTCCCGCCGAGCACGAAGAAGTCGTCGTGCGCAAAGACGTCCGCGGCCCCCAGCAGCTCCGACCAGACCCGGGCGACGAGTTTCTCGGTCGCACCCCGCGGGGGGACCCGTGCCCCGGACCGGACGCCGTCCCGCTCGTCCGGCTCGGGCAGGGCCCGCAGGTCCGCCTTGCCGTTCGGGGTGACCGGCAGTTCGTCGAGGGGCACGTACCAGGTCGGGATCATGGCGGCGGGAAGCCGCTCGGCCAGGAACGACCGCAGGCTGCGGGGCTCGGCCCGCGTCCCGTCCGTCATGACCACGTAGGCGGCCAGCGCGCGCCGCTCGCCCTCCCCCTTCAGAGCGACGACCGCCTCGCGCACGCCGGGACAGGAGCGGAGCACGCCGGCGATCTCGTCCGGCTCGATGCGGACCCCGCGCAGCTTCACCTGGGAGTCGGCGCGGCCCAGGTATTCGAGGACGCCGTCCGCCCGCCAGCGGACGATGTCCCCGGTGCGGTAGAGGCGTTCGCCGTCGCCGAAGGGGCTCGGCACGAAGCGCTCCGCGGTGAGACCGGGCCGTCCGACGTATCCGCGGGCCAGGCCCGGACCGCCGATGTGCAGCTCGCCGGGTACGCCGATGCCGGCGTGTGAGCCGTGGGCGTCGAGGACGTACAGGTCGGTTCCGGCGATGGGCCGGCCGATCGGGACGCGGGCGTCGGCGCGCGGGGCGTCCACGTCGTGGCAGCTCGCGATGGTGGTGCCCTCGGTCGGACCGTAGGCGTTCACCAGCCGGACGCCCTCAGCCGCGTTCCGTACCGCTCGCACCCTGCGCGCGTCCGCGGCCTCGCCGCCGAAGTAGAGCGTGCGCAGCGGCCGGAACATCGCCGGGTCCGCGTCGGCGCACTTGTGGAAGAGGGCGGTGGTGAGCAGCATCGCGGTGATGCCGTCGGCCTCGATGCGCCGGCGGAGCGCCGGGGGCGACAGGACGTCGTCCTTGGGGACGCCCACCAGCCGCGCGCCGTTGAGCAGCGCCCCCCAGATCTCGAAGGTGGCCGCGTCGAACGAGGTGTTGGCGACCTGGCCCACCACGTCGGAGGAGTCCCAGCCGAGGTAGTCGGTGTCGCGGACCAGGCGCACGATCCCGCGGTGGGTGATGGCGACGCCCTTGGGCAGGCCGGTCGAGCCCGAGGTGTACAGGACACAGGCCTGCTGGTCGGGATGCGGCGTGGCGAGCTCAGCCGGTCTGGCGGACTCCGCGCCCAGGTCGCCGACCGGGAGCACGGGGACCTCGCCCGTGAAGGAGACGTCGCGGTCGGCGATGACCAGGCACGCACCGCTGTCGGCCACCATGTGGGCCAGCCGCGCGTCGGGATGGCCCGGGTCGAGCGGCACGTACGCGGCGCCGGCCAGCAGCACCGCCAGCATCGCGACGACCAGCGAGGCCGAGGGCTCCATGGCGAGTCCGACGGCGCTCTCCGGCCGTACGCCGCGAGACGCCAGGGCCCTCGCCATGCGTTCCGCCCGGGCCTGGAGCTCCCCGTAGGTCAAGGTGGCGTCCGGGTACACCGCGGCCACGGCGTCCGGGGCGGTCCGGCACCGGTCGCGCAGTGCCTCGGTCACGTCGACGGCGGCCGTGCGCACCGGTTCCGTTCCCCACGACGTGAGCAGCGCCCGCTCCTCGGCCGTCGTGTGCGCGAGCCGGTGCAGCGGGGACCCGGGCGCGTCGAGGGCCGACTCCAGCAGGGCCGTGAAGTGGTCCGCGAACCGTTCCACCGTGGCCCGGTCGAAGAGGGCGGTGTCGTACTCGATCGTGCCGCGCGGGGTGTCGGCGGGTGACGCGACGTCCCAGAACAGGGCGAGGTCGAGGGACGAGGGGTGGGCGGCCCCGGGGGCCGGTGCGGGGTGCGCGTCCCGCAGGGCCGTCATCAGTCGGAACGGCGCCGTCCGGGCGGAGTCGTCGCGTTCTTCCGGGTGTTCGGCGGTGTCCCGCAGGCCGTCCCGGACCTCGGTCAGGAACTCCCCGAAGGTCTGGGTGTCCGCCCAACGGGAGTGCAGCGCCCTCGGGTCGTGCGAAGGGGGCCCGGCGGGCACTCCGACGCAGACGTCGGCGGCGCCCGCGCGACGGCCGGCCAGCAGGACGAACACAGCGGTCAGCGTGGTGAACCGGTCGGTGTCGTGGGCGGCGGCGACCCGGTCCAGACGTCGTGCGATCGAGGCGCCGAGGGCGACCGTGACCGCGTCGCGCGGTTCACGGCGCTCGGAGGACCGCAGGCGGTCGGTGGGGATTCCGGGTGACGAGGGTGACGAAGGCGACGAGGGCGACGAGGGCGCTTCGCCGGAGGGGTACCGCTCGTGTGCGATGTCCGCCACGTCGGGTTTCTCCTTCAAAAGGGCATGGCTCACTGGCGTACGGAGCCGAGGGCGCGGATCCGGCCTGCTCGCCGGACGGGATTCTCAGGTGGAGCTGACCGGGCTCGGCTGCGCCGGCTCGTCCGCCGGCTCGGGCAGCTGCCGCATCGCGCGCACCGGGGACAGGAGCACGATCAGGGAGGGCACGAACAGTCCGACCGCGGACACGACGACCGTCTCGCGCAGGCCCCAGGAACTCGCCAGGGCGCCGCCCATGAGGGAGCCCAGCGAGAGGGTTCCCCAGGAGAGCGAGCGCACGGTCGCGTTGACCCGGCCCTGCAGATGCTCGGGGGTGATCGACTGACGGAAGCTGATCACGGTCACGTCCCACACGGGGATGCCGAAGAACCCGATGAAGGTGGCGACTCCGGCCAGCGCGGCCGAACCGAGGGAGTCCCCGTCCACGGCGGCGAGCAGGAGGAAGCCGACTCCGGGCAGGGCCACCGCGGCCGCCAGGGTCGGGCCGACGCCCAGCAGGGCGTTCAGCCGCTCGGACAGCAGTGCTCCGACGAGGCCGCCGACGCTGCCGACGGCGACGATGAGTCCCACCGCCGTCGAAGTGAGTCCCACCTCACGGATGAGGTAGAGGAAATAGACGGCCATGATCGAGCTGAAGAACAGGCTGAGGAAGAAGACCGCGACAGTGCACCAGCGGAGCAGGGGGCTGCGGCCGACGACGGCGAATCCCTCGCGGAGCGAGGCACGGACGGACTGCTTGCCTTCGGCCTCCCCGTCCGTCTGGGGTGCGGTGTCCGCGGGCAGCTTGATCAGGGCGAGGGCCGAGATCAGGTAGCTGACGGCGTCGATGGCGATCACCGCGGGGGCGCTCATCACGCCGATGAGTCCACCGGCGATGCCCGGGCCCGTGACCTCGGCGGTCGAGGCGGACGCCTGCAGCTTGCCGTTGGCCTCCATCAGCCGCTCGCGACCGACCAGTCCGGGGAGATAGGACATGTAGGCGATCTCGAAGAAGACGGTCATGACGCCCACGACGAAGGTCACGACGAGGAGCTGGGCGACCGTCAGCACGTCGAGCGCGTAGGCCACGGGGATCCAGGCGAGCGCGACGAACCGGATCGCGTTCGCCGCGATCAGGATGGGCCGCCGGGCCCGCCGGTCCACCAGGACGCCGACGAAGAGCCCGAACAGCAGGAAGGGGAGCGTCTCGAGGGCGCTCAGCAGGCCGGCCTCCATCGGCGACGCGTGCAGGACGACGACCGCGGTGAGAGGCAGGGCCACATAGGTGATCTGGGTGCCCAGGAACGAGATCGACTGACTCGACCAGAACACGGCGAACGCTCTGTTCTGGAAGAGGGAGCCGGGCGGCTGCGGTGTCTGCACGGCCGTACCTCCGGTTTCGGCGGGAGCGGGATGGGAGCGAGGCGGGGAGAGAGGGGCGGCGCGGCTGCGGGCCCGCACCTGCGTGAGGGGCCGTCACTCCATGGAGAAGCGGAGGCTCAGCGGCCTCATGTCCGTCCAGTGCGTGTCGACGTAGGCGATGCATGCCGACCGGTCCGCCGGGCCGTGGACGACGGTCCAGCCGGCGGGCACGGAGCGATGGTCCGGCCAGAGCGCGTGCTGCCCTTCGTCGTTCGACACGACGACCAGAAGGCTCCGGGGATCGTCCAACGCATTCACCATCGGTTCACTCCTCGGGTTGCCCGATCGTTCCAGCGGCGCGTCATCGCGGACCGCTTTGCGGGCTTCACGTTGTCACGTTGATGACATCACCTTTCCACAGTGATCAGAATTTTGGCAACTACTTGTCAAACGCTGTGCCTGAACGCTAGCGTGACGTCACGTCCGGCTCGGACACCACAGCAGCAACGCTCTCTCCAAGCCTTACGAGGGGATCTCCTGACATGCGATGTTTGCACCGACTCGGCGCCGTTCTCGGTCTGGTCGCGATCGCTTTCGCCATCGGTTGCGGCAGTGCCGCGACAGGGTCGACCAACCCGACCGGAACGGCCTCGATCGCAGGTCCCGGAACCCCGAGGATCGACTGGCCGTGACCTCCGGCCCCGTCGGAGTCCCGCGACGGATGCCAGAGCGTTGCCAACCTGACCTCAGCGTCATTACCAAAAATTGACAACCGCCCTGGCAACTGCCAAACTGTCGGTGACATGGGGGTGGGGGAAGCCGCGAGCAAGCGCTTCCCCCACCCCCGTATACGTGGCAAGGAAGGGTTGAGCCGTGGTCGATCGGTCGGACTTCGGTAAGCGACTGCGAACGCTCAGGCAGGAACGCGGCATGTCTCAGGCGCAGTTGGCCGGCGAGGAGATGTCCGCCGGCTATCTCTCCCGCCTGGAGTCCGGCGCGCGGCCGCCCACCCCCAAGATCGTCTCCTACCTCGCCGAACGGCTCGACGTGTCCCCGTCCGCCTTCGACGCCCCGCCGGTCGCGGACGAGGCGCCGGTCGCGGACCTGGTACGAGCGGTCACCGCCACACCCGACGGCGACGGCCGGGTCGACGAACTGCTGGAGCGTCTGACGCGCCACCAGGCCGAGCTGTCCCTGCCGTTGCGATGGATGGCGCTGTGGTCGCTGGCCGGGATCCGGTCGGAGGGCGCCACGCACGAGGCTCAGCTCCCCCTGGGCCAGGAACTGCTCCGGACCGCCGAGGAGAGCGGCATCCCCGAGCTGCGCGTCCGCTCGCTGGTTCTCGTCTCCCGGATCCACCGCTCGCTCGGCGACATGAAGGCGGCCAACGCCTGTGCCGACGACGCCTACTCCACCGCGATCGAGCATGACGTGCCCCGCGCCGACACGGTGCGCGCGCTCATGATGCTGATCTCCACGGAGGCCGAGGCCAGCCAGCTCCACGACGCGCTGCGGTATGTGGCGGACCTGGAGGTGCTCTCGAAGGACACCACGCGGACCATGCGGGTCGAAGCCCTGTGGACCGCGGCGAGCGTCTACGTCCGGCAGGGGAACCACACGGCCGCCGCGGCCCGGCTGGCCGAGGCGCTGGCCATGAGCAGCAGCGCCGACGACCTCCGGCTGTGGGTGCGGCTGCGCTTCGCCGCCGCGTCGCTCTACCTGCAGATGCACCCCTGCCGGCTCTCCGACGCACAGCAGATCCTCAAGGAGGTCGAGCCCGCACTCGCCCTGGTCGGGGACGCCGGTCAGCGCCTGGAGTTCCGCACGATCCGCGCCCACGCACATTTCCAGGCGGGTGAGCTCGACGCCGCACGCGCCCTGTGCGAGGAGATCCGCCCCGACGCCAAGAAGCTCGAGTTCCGCGACATGATCCGGTTCGAGGTGCTGGTCCACCTGCTCGACATCATCTCCGGGCAGGTGGAGGCCGGGGTGCGCGCCATCGAGGCGCTGGCCGGCAAGGCGCACGAAGCGTCCAACATGGATCTCGCCGCGGAGATCTGGAAGAACCTCGCGGAAACCCTGGCCTTCGTCCAGTCGGCGAAGTCCGGGCCCGGGGCAGTCGATTCATAGCTCCCACCTCGCAGTCCCCGCCCGGTCCCCCGCGCCCGCCGTCCCCGCCTCGCGTTCCGCTCCGAGGCGGGACGGACCGGCCCTGCGTCAGGGACTTCGGCGGCACGGACAGGGTGGGTCCATTCCCTGAGCTGGAG
>NZ_JBEPBI010000135.1:0-21287 GCF_040299045.1 Streptomyces sp. NPDC001027 | reverse complement strand
GGGGGGGGGGGGGGGGGGGCCCGCGTTGGGGGGGGGGGTCGGGGGGGGGGGTTCACGCAGACCCGCCCACGCGCCGGAGTCGTACACCAAGCCGCCTGCCTCGTCTGCCTCGGCTGCTCTGCCTACCCCGTCGGCCCGGGAGCTCGTGTTCGGCGCGGACCGCCGACGCGCGGCCGAGGTCGGACCGCCGCGCAAGGACGGCAGCGCACCGGCGCCGCCGGCGTACGGAACGCCGGGGCCGCCGCCGGGTCCGCCGTCGGCCGCCCCGGGCGGCGCGTCGGGAGCGCCCCGCCCGCACACGGCCGCGCGTGTGCCGACGCCGGCGCCGGCGCCGGCTGGCCCGCACCGGTTCGGCGGGGGGCCGGAGGATCCCGGGGCGTTCCTGCAGCGGCTGGAGCGCAGGCATCTCGACGAGCTGGCCCGGCGGCTCGCCGACCCTCTGGGCCGGCTGCTGCGTGCCGAGTACCTGCTCGGCAGGGAACGCGCGGGACGCCTGCTGGACGGCGGGCGCTGACATGACACACGACGACGACAGTGGACGGCCGCGGTGGCCGGCGAGGCGGTGGGGTGCGGATGAGGGGCGACAGGACGAGCCGGACGGACCCGGGGACGAGCGTCCACTTCCGGCTGCAGATCGAGGGCATCGACCTGGGCGGCTTCAGCAACTGCGAAGGGCTGAGCCTCCAGGTGGAGGTCGAGCAGCGCGTGGAGGGGGGCAACAACGGCTTCGTGTGGCAACTGCCGTCGCGGATCACGTACTCCAACGTCAGGCTGTCGCGCCCGCTCACCTCGGACTCCGCGAAGGTGGCCGGCTTCCTGGCCTCGCTGCCGCGCAAGACGCGTCGCGGCACCGCCCAGATCGCCGCTCTGCGGCCGAACCTCCAGGACGTGATCGCGCAGTGGTCGCTGCGTGACGTGATCGTCGTGTCCTGGACCGGACCCACCTTCGATCCCGGGAACTCGCAGGTCGCGATGGAGAGCATCGAGCTGGCCCACCACGGGTTCCTGTGACCGGCTCGCTCCGTCGTCCCTGCCGTCCGTCCGCCCGCACCGAGAGGAGCCGTGTCCGTTGACCGCCCTGGCCCGCGCCGAGCTGACCGCGTACGAACCGCCCCGACAGCCCGGCGAGCCTCCCGGCACGAAGGTGGGGGACGCGGTGTCCTTCCAGTTCAATCCGGCCTCGCTGAGCCTCGGCAAGGGCGCGGGCTGGGTACGCCATGTCGCCAAGGGCGCGAAGGAGGTGGGCGTCCCCGAGTTCGTCGGCACGCATCCGCGCAGGCTGTCGGCCGAGTTGTTCCTCGACGCCACCGCGACCCACGACGACAGTGTCCAGGAGGCCGTGGAGAGGCTGATCGGGTGGTGCGCGCCGACCGAGCGCAGCAGCGCCGCCGACGCGCCGTCCGCGCCGTGGGTGAAGTTCACCTGGGGGTCCTTCAGCACCGTCTCGTTCTTCGGCTACCTGGAGGACGTCCAGGCCGTGTACTCGCTGTTCGACCCCAACGGCACCCCGCTGAGGGCCACTTGCTCGGTCTCCCTGACCGAGGCCGCCGGGCCGGTGCCCGGACAGAACCCGACCTCCGGGGCGCTGCACGCCCGGCGGGTGCACCGGCTGGTCATGGGCGACAGCCTGGAGACCCTGGCCCACCGCGAGTACGGCGACCCGACCGTGTGGCGGGTGATCGCGGAGGCCAACGGCATCGACGACCCGGCCAGGCTGCGCCCCGGCACGGAGATCCTGCTGCCCGCCGCGGGCGAGCACGACCATGGGGGAGTGAGCGTCCGATGACGACCACGTTCGTGGTGGCGGCGCCCCGCCCGCTGCCGGCCTCGCTCGCCGATCTGCCGGTCCACGTCCGTATCGAGGACGGCAACGCGGCTCCGGCCGCGGCCGTCCTGCGCTACCGCGACCCCGAGCGGACCTTCCTGCGGAAGTCCGGGATCGTCATCGGCGGGGTGCTCAAGATCTCCGCCCGGCCCGGCGGCGCGGGTCCCGCCGTCCCGCTGTTCGACGGCGAGGTCGTGGCGCTGGAGGCCGAGTTCGACGGGACCGGCACCTTCACCACGGTGCGCGCCTTCGATCACGGGCACCGGTTGCAGCGGGGGCGGCGGGTGGCGGCGTACCCCAACATGACCGCCTCCGACATCGCCCGCAAGGTCGCCACCGCGGCCGGCGTCGCGATCGGCCGGATCGACTCCACGGCGACGACCTGTCCGCTCGTCACCCAGCCGAACGTCTCGGACTGGGACTTCCTCGCCTCGCTGGCCGCCGAGAACGGTCGGGAGATGCTGGTGGAGGGCGGGAAGTTCCACTTCCGACGGCCCACGGCCGCCGCGTCGGCGCCGTCGGCGGGCGGGCCGGCCGCGCGCCGCAAGAGCCCTTATGTGATCAGGATGGCCGAGGACGTCCTCTCGGTCCGTTCGTCGATCACCTCGGTCAACCAGGTCGAACGGGTCCAGGTGCACGGGTGGAGCGTCCAGGAGAAGAAGGCGCTGCTGGGTGAGACGACGGTGGGCGAGAGCCGCACCTCGGCGGTGGGCGTCACCCCCCGGCAGGCCGCCGGGGCGTTCAGGGCGGCTCCGCTCGTGGTGGCGGACGTCCCCTACCGCAGCGACGCCGAGGTGAAGGCGGTCTCCCGGGCGCTGGCCGACGACGTGTCGGCGGCGCTGGCGGAGCTGGAGGTGGTCGTCCGGGGCGACCCGAGGCTGCGGTGCGGGGTGGCGGTGACGCTGACCGGGGCGGGCGTTCCCTTCGACGGCAGATACACGGTCACCGCCAGCAGGCATCTCGACCGTCCGGGACTGGGCTACGAGACCTGGCTCACCGTCAGCGGCCGTCAGGACCGCACCGCGTACGGCGTCGTCGGCGGCGCGTCCGCGGCGGCGCGCTCGCCCCGCATCCCGGGCGTGGCGGTGGGCGTGGTGACCGACGCCAAGGAGCCGAAGGACCGCGAGGGCCAGGGCTGGGTGCGGCTGAGGTTCCCCTGGCTGTCGGGGGACTCGGGGACGGCGTACGTCAGCGACTGGGTCCGCACCGTGCAGGCGGGCGGCGTCGGCGGCGGCGGGGTGTTCAGCCCCGACGTCAACGACGAGGTGCTCGTGGCCTTCGAGCAGGGGCTGCTGGACCGGCCGTACGTGATCGGCGGGCTCTACAACGGCGTCGACAAGCCCTCGCCGCATGACACGCCGCTCGTCGACGCGACCAGCGGCAAGGTCAACCGCAGGTCGCTCGCCTCGCGGGCCGGTGACCGGCTGGAGCTGCTCGACGCGGCGGGCGGCGGCCCCGGCGGAGTCCGCGTGCGCACCGGGGACGGGAAGCTGGAACTGCATCTGGACCGCCGGCAGACCGCGATCACCGTGCACAGCGACGGGACGGTGAGCATCACCGCGGCCGAGCAGGTCACGGTCGCCGGAACGGGCATCACCCTCGACGCCCGTTCCGGGGCCCTGGAGCTCAAGGGCGCGTCGGTCTCCGTCACCGGGTCGACGGTGTCGCTGAAGGGCGACAGCGAGTGCGTCGTCAAAGCCCCCATCGTGAAGATCAACTGACCTGTCGTCCGCGGCGGCGGCCGTGCACGAAGAGCGGAGCAGCGAAGCAATGGCCGAACAGTTCGTCGGGGCCGGGTGGGCCTTCCCCCTGCGCACCGACGCCACCGGCGGCATCGCCCTGGTCGCCCGGGACCGGGAGATCGCCGAGTCGATCAGGATCATCCTCGGCACCGCCCCGGGCGAGCGCCCGATGCGCCCCGAGTTCGGCTGCCGGATCCACGACCACGTGTTCGCGCCCGCCGACGAGGACACTGCGGGGCGCCTCGCCTACGAGGTGCGCAGTTCCCTCGACCGCTGGGAGCCGCGGATCGACGTGGCCGACGTGGTCGTCACGCCGGACGGCCACGACGCCGGAATCCTCTACATCGACGTGCGGTACAGCGTCCGCGGCACCAACAACCCGCGCAATCTCGTCTTCCCCTTCTACGTCATCCCCTCGCACGACGCGCCCCCGGCCGGCTCCGGTGACGGGGCGGCGCCGAGCGTCCAGGCGGCGCCGAGCATCCAGGAGAGTGCCCGCTGATGGCCCTGCCCGCCCCCCACCTCGACGACCGCCGCTTCCAGCAGCTGGTCGACGAAGCGAAGCGCTTCATCCAGCAGCGCTGCCCGGAGTGGACCGACCACAACGTCTCCGATCCGGGGGTCACCCTGATCGAGGCGTTCGCGCATATGACCGACCAGTTGCTCTACCGGCTCAACAGGGTGCCCGAGAAGAGCTATCTGGCGTTCCTCGACCTCATCGGGGTCACCCTGTTCCCCCCGGCCCCGGCCCGCACCGACGTCACGTTCTGGCTCTCCGCGCCGCAGCAGGGCGTCGTGCTGCTGCCCGAGAACACCGAGATCGCGACGGTGCGCACCGAGACCGAGGACGCCCTGGTCTTCGCGACCACCGCCGATCTGGCCGTGGTGCCCTGCTCGCTCGCCCATCTGCTCACCCAGAGCGACGGGGCGCGCGCCGTCGACCGCGGCGACGACCTCGCCGACGGGCGCGACATCGGCTGCTTCCAGGCGCAGCCGGTCGCCGGGGACGCCCTGCTCGTCGGCCTCTCGGACGCCGTCCCGCACTGCGCGGTGGTGCTGCGGCTGGACAGCCGGGTGGAGGGGGTCGGCGTCGACCCGCGCCGTCCGCCGTTGGTCTGGGAGGCCTTCGACGGCGCCGACTGGCAGCCCTGCGAGGTGGAGAAGGACGACACGGGCGGGCTCAACCGGCCCGGTGAGGTGATCCTGCACGTGCCTGGCGGCCACGCGCTGGCGCCGCTCGCGACCCGGCGAGCGGGGTGGCTGCGCTGCCGGGTCGAGACCCCCCGCGCGGACCAGCCCTTCTACTCCTCCTCCCCGGTGCTGCACGGCGCCGCCGCGTTCACGATCGGCGGCACGGTGGGAGCGGTCCACGCAGAACTGGTCTCCGGTGAGCGGCTCGGCGAGGCGGAGGGCGTGCCCGGCGCACGGTTCGCCGTCGCCCGGCCGCCGGTGCTGCCGGACGAGGAGCCCCTGGTCGTCGAAGTCGCCTGCGAGGACGGCGGCTGGCAGGAGTGGACCGAGGTCGAGACGTTCGGCGCGAGCGGGCCGGGCGATCGCCACGTCCGGCTCGACCGGACGCTCGGCGAGGTGGCGTTCGGGCCCGCGGTGCGCGACCCCGACGGCTCGCTGCGCCGCTGCGGCGCGGTGCCGCCCAAGGGCGCGCAGGTCCGGATCCGCCGCTACCGCACGGGGGGCGGGCGGCGCGGCAACGTCGCGGCCCACACCCTGACCGTGTTGCGCAGCTCCGTCCCGTATGTGGCCCGCACGGACAACCGTGAGGCCGCCTCGGGCGGCCGGGACGGCGAGTCGGTCGAGAACGCCAAACTGCGCGGCCCGATCGAACTGAGCTCCCAGGACCGGGCGGTGACGGCACGGGACATCGAGACCCTCGCCCGGCGGGCGGCCCCGGCCGCTGCCCGGATCCGTGCCGTGGCCGCCGGGGACGGCGCGCCCGCGGGCGCGGTGCGGGTGCTGGTCGTCCCCCGCGCGGCGCCGGACGGGGACCGGCTGCGGATCGAGCAGCTCGTCCCGCCGGAACGGATGCTCGAGGACATCGCCCGGTACCTGGACGAGCGGCGACCGATCGGCGCCCGGCTGATGGTCGAGCCGCCGCTGTACCAGGGCGTGACGGTCGTGGCCCGGATCACCGTCGACGCCGGGGCCTCGGCCGCCCTGGTGCGGGCCCGCGCGCTCGACGCGCTCCACCGCCACTTCGACCCGCTCGTCGGCGGGCCGGACGGCGGCGGCTGGCCCTTCGGCCGGCCGGTCCAGGCGGGCGACGCGCACGCCGTGCTGCAGGCGGTGCCCGGCGTGGCGCTCGTCGACGACCTGCGCCTGTTCCCGGCGGACCCGCTGACCGGGCGCCGGGGTTCGCCGGCCGACCGGATCGAGGTGGGCCCGCACGCGCTGGTGCTCTCCTTCGAACACCAGGTGCTGGCGGAGGAGCGGTGAGCGGCGCCTCGGCCCGCCGGGCGGTGCCCGGGCTGGAGTCGCCGCTGCCGTTCGGCGACCGGCTGCCTCTGCTCTACGCCGACGACGACTTCGCCCGTCGCATGGTCGCGGCCTTCGACGACGTCCTCGCCCCTGTCCTGTCCACCCTGGACTGTCTCCCGGCCTACTGGGACCCGCGGCTCGCTCCCGAGGACTTCGTCGACTGGCTGGGCGGCTGGCTCGCGGCCGACGTGCCGCCCCGGCTGCCGGCCGCCCGCCGCCGCGAGCTGGTGGCCGAAGCGGTCCGGCAGCACCGCCTGCGCGGGAGCGCGCGGGGGCTGGCCGAACAGATAAGGCTGGTCTTCGGCGTCGAGGCGGAGATCACCGACAGCGGCGGCACCACATGGTCGACGACCGCGGGCGCGACGTGCGACGAGTCCGCCGGACCCTCGCTGACGGTCCGGGTCCGGGTCGCCGACCCGCGGGCGGCGCCTCTCAGGGAGCTGCGGGCGCTGGTGGAGGCCAACCGCCCCGCCCATGTCCCGTGCACGGTCCACGTCGACGTCCACGCCGACGCCGATGCCGATGTCCGCGGCGATGCCGAAGTCGGCGGCGGTGGCGGCGCCGGTGACGACGACGCAGCCGAGCCCCGGCAGTAGGACGGCCGGGGCGGCCCGGGACGGGCGGCATGCCAGGAATCCAGGTCACTCGGGCCCGCCCTACGGGGGCGCCCCGCAAGAAGGGAGAACTCACGCAGGTGGCTACATGCGAGCAGTGCGGGGCGCCGCAGCAGGACGCCGACGACTTCTGTGGGGCCTGCGGCGCCTTCACCGCCTGGGGCCGCGAGCGGTCGGGGACGCCGGCGGCGCAGGAGACGCGGGCGGAAGAGGAGACCGGGGCGGCGCAGGAGACGCGGGCGGAAAAGGGGTCGGCGGGGCAGGGGCCGCCTGCGCGGGAGACGCCGACGGCACAGGGGGGTGCGGGTGAGGCGGCCGGGCCCGCGCTCACGCCGCCGTCGAAGGCCCCGCTCGCGCCGCTCGCCGCGGACGCCCCGGTCGCCCCGGTCGGCCCGGCGGGTTCGGCCTCCTCGGCCGAAGCCGCCTCCTCGCCTGGAGCACCCTCCTCGGCCGGGGCCGTCTCCTCGGTGGGCGCGGTCGCCGCGGTCGCACCGGTCGCCGCGGTCGCACCGGCGCCGGGGAAGGCGGCCCCCGCCGCGCGGACGGCCCCCGCACCCGACGCCGGCGCTGCGACGGCGGCCGCGGTACGCCCCGCGAAACCGACATGGGAACGGGTCGAGCGGCGGCACGGCGTCCCGGACGGGCACGTCCCGGCGCCGGACGACGTGGAGTGCGCCGGGTGCGGCGCCCCCAACCCGGCGGGCCGACGCTTCTGCCGCCGGTGCGGCGACACGCTCGACGTACGCGCCGCTCAGGCCCGCTCCTCCTGGTGGCAGCGGCTGGCGGGACGGCTGCGCGATCGCCGCCGCCGACGCAGGCTGGGCCGCCGCCACGGGGGATGGGCTACGGCACGCCGGGCGGCCGGCGTCGTCCTCGTCCTGTGCGTGCTCGGCGCCGGGGTCCGTCTGTCGTGGCCCTACGCGACCCGGCTGCTGGGCGACGTCCGCGATCAGGTCGCGAAGACCACGCCCGTCACGCCGAAGAAGGTCACCGCCTCCAGCAGCGCCCCCGGTCACCCGGCGGCCTACGCGGCCGACGGCACCTGGAGCAACTGGTGGGCGCCGCAGAACCCGGCCGAGGGACAGTGGGTGGAGGCCGAGTTCGACGGGGCCGTCGACCTGCTCCACCTCGTCGTGCTCTCCGGCGCCTCCGAGCGGCAGGAGGGCTTCCTCAAGCAGGCGCGGCCCGCGGAGTTCGAGATCACCGCCCGCGTGGCCGGGGGCAAGACCGTCACCCGGCGCATCAAGCTCCAGGACAAGCACGGGACGCAGGTCTTCCCGCTCGCCATGACGGGGGTGACCCGTATCCGCCTGGCCGTCGTCTCCTGCTACGGCACGGCCCGGGGGCGTCTTGCCGCTGTGGGCGAACTCGAGTTCCGCGCCCGGGCGTGAGGCGCGCCCGCCGCGTCGCGGCCTGCGGGGTGCGGCCGGAAGGCGGACTGCCGGGACGGGCCGCGGACCGACGCGGCCCGCTCGTCAGCCGAGGGTGCGGATCACCCGTTCGTACTCGCGCTGCGCCCGCTCCGCGGCGGCCGTGCTGCCCGCCGCGCGATGCGCCGCGACCAGCAGTTGCCACGAACGGTCGCGGTAGCGGTCCAGTTCGAGGCTGCGCCGGGCGGCCTCCGATGCCTCGACCGGACGCCCGAGGAGCAGTTCCGCCTCCGCGAGCGCGCCGGTGACGTCGGCCGCCCGGATCCGCAGCCGCCGGCGCTCCGGCACCACCCACTCGGTGGGCCCGAGTTCGGGCAGCAGACTGCCGGCGTACCAGCGGTGAGCGGCCCGCAGGGCGTCGGCGATCTCCTCCGTGCGGCCGGTGTCCCGGATGCGCCGCCAGTCGGCGACGGCTCGCTCGAACCCCCCGACGTCGCACGTGTCGCCCGGTGCGAGGGCGATCCGGTACGACTCGCCGTCCCGCAGCAACAGCCGGTGGTCACCGCGTCCGGCCTCGGGTTCGAGGAAGCCGCGCAGGTGGGAGATGGCCACCTGCAGATTGCGGATGCCCGCCTCCGGTCTCAGGTCCGGCCAGAGCGCGGCGAGCAGACGCTCCCGGTGCACCAGCCGCGGTGTGTGGACGGCCAGCAGCTGGAACAGCGCCCGGACTTTGGGGCGCAGGGCCGAGCAGTCCAGCGGCTGCCCTTCGCGCCGCACCTGGAACAGCCCGAAGCAGCGGATCTCCAGTCGCGGCCGGGCCGGCGGGGACGACGGGGCCGTTCGTGCGGGCGACCCGCCGAGCCGCGCCGCCCTCGCAGCCGGGACCGGCGTCGCGGCGGGGTCCGGCGCCGGGACCGCGGCCGGGGCGTCGGCCGTCGCGCCGGCGAGGCGCGCCTGCGCTCCGGCCCGTTCGGCCAGCGGCGCCGCGTCGCACGCGGCCGCGAGCCCGGCGGCGCGGCGCAGCAGCGGGACGGCCTCGCGGTGACGTCCGAGGCGGTGCAGCGCCGTACCGTGATCGGTGAGCGCCCGGGCCAGCGGCAGCCGTGCGTGCGGACCGCTCAGCGAGGCCTCGGCCTCCTCGAACAGGCGCAGCTTGTCCTCGGCGCCGGCCACCAGCGCGCAGGAGTGCAGGGCGACGCCGATCGCCTTCGGACGGCCCCAGCGGCGCGCGAGCGCGAGCTCCTCCTCGGCCCAGCGGCGTGCGCGTTCCCCCTCGGGCCCGTTCCCGGGCCCGTGACCGTGTCCGCCGAGCGTCGCGAACGCCTGGACGGCCCAGGACCGCCAGGCGCCGTAGGACACCCCGCGGATGTTGTGGCTCAGCAGCAGAGCGCCGTAGTCGAGGAACTCGGCCATCGCCGCGCGGGCGTCGCCCCGCGCCAGCAGCAGACGGCCCCGGCCGGATCCGGACTCGGGGTCCGACCGCGGCCCGTCCGACGGGTCCGACCGGTCCGAACGCTCCGACGGGTCCGACCGGTCCGAACGCTCCGACGGGTCCGACCGGTCCGAACGGCCCGGACCGGTCGCGAATCCGAGCAGCCGGGCCGCCTCGGCGGTCTCGCCGCGCTCGACGAGGAGGTGCGCCAGCAGACTCTGGTCCTGCAGCCAGGGGAACAGCCGCACGTCGACGCCCGACCGTTTGAGCAGGACGTTGGCGTTCTGCGCCGACTCCACGGCCTCGCCGAGGCGGCCCACCGAGTACAGCAGCCGGCAGCGCACCGCGTACGCGATCGCCGAGCCCAGCTGGTCGCCCGCGGCGTCGGCGCGGCGGGTCTCGAGGTCGCAGTAGTGCAGTGCCGAGTCGTCGTCCTCGACCCGGCCCAGCGTGAGCACGTTCGCCCAGTACACGATGCGCTCGACGAAGCCGTGGGGCATGGGCTCGGCGAGGACGCCGAGGGCCAGTTCCCGTGCCTCGTCGGCCGAGTCGCCGAGGCGGCAGCACTGCACGGCGCGGACCGTGTCCAGGCACTGCCGTGCGACCGTGTCCTGCCACCCTCCGCCGCGCAGACCGGCCGCACGCCGGTTCATCTCCACCGCGGAGGACATGTCCAGCAGCGTCGTGGCCATGGCCTGCGCCTCCAGCCGGACGGCGAGCGCCTCCACCCCGGCGAGCCGCTGCGCGGTGCGGTCCAGCACCGTCCGCGCCTCCTGCGCGCGACCGAACATCAGCAGGGCGCCGGCCAGATGACCGGCGATGTCGACGCAGGCCGCCTCCTCACGCGAGGAGGCGGCCGGGTCCGGCGGCAGACAGGCCCGGGGCGCCCACGGCCGGGGCTCGCGCAGCGCACGCCGCAGATAGCGCTCGCCCGCTCGCGGTCTGCCCGAGGCCATCGCGTCGACGCCCGCGTCGTGCAGCGTCTCGCCGGCCCAGGCGTCGATCCCCGGGCTGGTGTGCACCAGGTGCTCCGCCACCTCCGCCTTCTCCGCGCCCGTCTCGTGCAGGAAGCGGGCGGCGAGGGAGTGCAGCGTGTCCGCGGTGCTGACGGGCAGGAACCGCTCGATCGCCGCGGCGACCAGGGGACGGCGGAACGCCAGGGGCTGCTGGTTCACCAGCAGTTGCCGGCGGACCAGCCGGTCCACGGCGTGCGCGGCCTCCGCTCCCGTCAGGCCCGCCAGCCGCGCGGCGACGGCCAGCTCCGCGTGCTCGCCCAGCACCGCGACCGCCTGGGCCATCGACACGGCGGACCGGCCGAGGCCGCGCATCCGCGCGTAGGCGTCGTCGGCCGCGGACTCGGGCGCGTACCTGGCCAGTTGCCGGCCGGTCTCCTCGTCGGGCGGTGCGCCCTGTCCGATGAGTTCGTCGAGCAGGGACCACAGCAGGCGGGGATTGCCGCCGGTCTCGCGTAACACCGCCCGCAGGAATCCCGGGTCGCACTCCTCGGACAGGGTGGACCGCACGAGTCGTTCGACCGCGGCGGGGGCCAGGCCGACGAGGGCGGTGCGCCGGCAGCTGTCGGCGAGCTCGCCGAACGCCTCCGGGGCGGCGACGGCCTCCCCGGTCCGCGCGCTCCCCAGCAGCGTCAGCCGGAGGGTGCGGCGGCTCTGGTTCAACATGCGGTTCAGCCAGTGCAGCGAGGGTCCGTCGCAGCAGTGGAGATCGTCCAGCACCAGCAGGGTCGGAGCGCCGTCCGACGCCTCGGCCAGGGCCTGCTCGAACGCGCGGTGGTCGGGCTCCGGGTCCTGCGCCCTCACCGCGTCGTCCGTTTTCTCGCTCAGGGAATTGCTTTGCCGTGACTGCCCGAGATGGTGGAACAGTCGTAAAACGGCGCTGTGGGCCGAATTGTTTTCGGTCGGATGTAATCGGAGGTGCACCACGGAAAAGCCGACGTTCTCGGCGTGCTTGGCCATGTCGGCGAGCAGGGTGCTGCGCCCTGAGCCCGCCTCGCCTTCCACCAGAAGGGCGGTCGGCGTGCCGTCCACGGCTTCGTCGAGAGCCGCGAGAATTCCCTGCCTTTGGGCTTCACGTCCCTCTCGGGGCGATTTCGACTTTTCCTTCATACTGCTATCGTCCAGTGCCCCGAATTGACATGGCCGCAGCATAATGCAGGTACCGGCCTCGCCCGTCGGCGGCGCGAGCGGCAGCCAGGCCTTCGTCGCGGGGTCTTTCCGCCGGGTGTCATCCCATCGCGTAGTCCTCGACCAGTTCGGCGACGAAGGAGAGCAGGGCGTCGACGCGGTGGCGGTCCTCGCGTCGTTCGCGCAGCGCGCGGTCCAGTGCCCGGAGCCGGTCCAGGGCTGCCGGCGCCCGGTCTCGCACCTCGTCGAGGAGTTCCGTGGTGACGAGGTCCAGGCAGTCGGTGAGGAGGAGCCGGGTGGCCGGTGCGGGGGGAGCCGGGTCGGGGGCGGCGAAGCCGGTGGTCAGGTGGCGCGCGGGGTCGGTGAGGCTCCAGCCGACGACGGCGCCGTGCTGGACGAGGAGCGCCACGTCGGGGGCGATGCCGATACGGGCGTCCAGCGGCTCGTCGAGGACGTCGAGGTCGCGCAGGCAGGTGAGCGCCGTGTCCCCGGGAGCGCGGCAGAGCTCCGAGGTCACCTCCAGGCGGAAGCCCCGGGCCTCGTCCGCGCGAAGGCCGCCCGGGCGGACGGGGGGTGTGGCGGGCAGGCGGGCGGCGTCCTCGGGGGCGGCGGCCTCAGCGGCGATCTGGAACTCGGCGCCGATCAGTTCCCGGCCCGCCTTGTCGAAGTGGAGCTCGTCGGGCGTGTCCCAGAGCCAGGGCTGACTGCCGAAGGCGCCGAGCAGGAACCGCCCGCGGTCCTCGACGTCCGCGTACGGAGCGACCCGCACCCGGAAGTCCCGGAAGTCGAAGCGCGGGCCGACGGTGAGCGGCTCGTCCGTCACCGTCGCGGTCCAGTCGTCGATGGTGATTCTCATGCCCCGCACCCAGGCCCCCGTTCCTGGGTCTTCGTCCTCGTTCACCGGTTTCCGTAGTCCTGCACGTAGGTGGCGATCAGCTCGAGCAGGGCGTCTGCCCGGCGCCGGTCCTCGCGTTGCTCGCGCAGGGCCTGGTCGGCGGCCTGGAGGCGGGCCAGGGCGGCCGGTTCACCGTCGACCAGATCGTCGACCACGGGCGTGGTGACGAGGTCCAGGCATTCGGTGAGGAGGAGCCGGGTGGCCGGTGCGGGGGGAGCCGGGTCGGGGGCGGCGAAGCCGGTGGTCAGGTGGCGCGCGGGGTCGGTGAGGCTCCAGCCGACGACCGTGCCGTGCTGGACGAGAAGCGCCACGTCGGGGGCGATGCCGATGCGGGCGTCCAGCGGTTCGTCGAGGACGTCGAGGTCGCGCAGGCAGGTCAGCAGGGCGTCGCCGGGAGTGCGGCACAGCACCGTGCACATCTCGTGCCGGAAGTCCTTGACCTCGTTCGCGAGGAGCCCGCCCGGGCGTACTTCGGGCTGGACGGGAAGGCGGGCCGAGTCCTCGACCGAGGCGGACTCTTCCGGAATTCGGAGTTCAGCCCCGACCAGCCGTCGGTCGCTCGGGGAGAAGCGGAAAACGTCGGGGAGGTCCCACAGCAGGTCCTGGCTGCCGAACGTCTGCGCCAGGAACTTCTCCCGTTCCACCCGGTCCGCATAGGGGGAGACGATCAGAGAAGTACCGAGGAGACGGGGAACGAGGTCGAGCGGCTCGTCCGTCACCGTCGCGGACCAGCCGCCGTCGAACTTCAGTTTCGTCGTCATCACTGCCTCATCTGATCTGTACCGCCGGAGGCTGGAAGCGGCCGTCCTTGGCGGGAATCCTGCCGTTCACGATGTCCTCGTGTGTCACCGGGGCGCCGGGGTCCGTGGGTTTCCCACCGAGCGCCGTGGCCCCGGAATCGCCCTTGATGCCCGAGGGACCGTACGCCGTGATGGCCTGGCCCTGTGTGGTGCCGGGGCCGTCGATCACCACGATGTCGTCACCCTGTCGGAAGGTGAACGTCCCGGCCGTGCCCGTCGAGTGGTACACGGCGTCCGGGTTCTTGAGGATCTCGACGACCCGTTCGTCGCTGAAGGCGTGCCGGGTGTCCCCGTGGTAGTCGTGGCGCTTCCTGAACCCGCCGTCCTGTGCTCTCTCGACGATGTCGTCCACGACCTTGTCGATCCGCTTCTGCGCCCGCTCTTCCTTCGTGTACTTGGGCATGAGGCCCAGCGGGTCGCACCCGCTGTGCGGGTTGTGCACGTACGCGACGGGGTTCGGGGCGGGAGCGAGGCCGAGGGGGTCGGGGGAGGTGTAGCGGCCGGTCTCGGGGTCGTAGTGGCGGAAGTGGTTGTAGTGGAGGCCGGTCTCGGGGTCGTAGTACTGGCCGGGGAAGCGCAGCGGGGTGTAGGCGCTGCTGTCCCGGGACCAGGCCGTGGCGCCCCAGAGCGTGGCCCGGCTGCGCCAGGCGATGTCGCCCGTCTCGTCGACGAGTTCGGTGGGGGCGCCGATGAGGTCGGTGGCGATGGCGAAGAACCGGCGGTCGATCTCCTCCTGGCGGTCGTCGGCGGTGAGGATGCGCTCGGTCTGGGCCAGGGGGACGACGTCTCGGTGGTCCCAGGTGACGGCGACCGTGTGCGGGGCGTCCGGCTGGTGGCTGGTCTGCTCGCACAGGGTGAGGCCGTCCCAGGTGAAGCGGACCTCCTCGGCCACGCTCTCGCCGTCGGCCGCCAGGCGCTGTTTCGCGGTGCGGCGGCCCAGCGGGTCGTAGCGGTACCGCCACAGGGTTCCGTCGGGGGTGGTGACGCGGGTGAGACGGTTCTCCGTGTCCCACGTGTAGCGCCAGGTGTCCGGCTTGCGGGAGAGGCGGGTCTTCTGCCGCAGGACGACCCGGCCGAGAGCGTCGTGCTCGAAGCGGACGTCTCCGGCGCGGGTGACGCGGGTACCGGTGTAGGCGCGCGGTCCGGTGGCCTCGCTGCCGGGGTGGCGGGACGGCCAGGACGCAGAGGTCTGGTTGCCGGCGTCGTCGTAGGCATACCGCTCCGTCCAGCCCTGGGCGTGTACGGCGGTGACGCGGCCCGCCTGATCGAGGTCGAAGGCGCGGGCGCCCGACAGCCGGTCCGCGACGGAGGTCAGGCGACCGTCGGCGCGGTAGGAGTACGCGCGGCTGTTGACGGCGCGCCCTCCGGCGGTGATGTGCTGCGCGGAGAGTCGTCCGGCTTCGTCCCAGGAGGAGGTCATGGTGATCGAGTCGCCGAAGACGCGGGTGAGCTCCTGGCCGGCCGCGTCGTGCGTGAAGTCGATCCGGCGACTGCCGCTGGTCAGGCGGTGGGGTAGCCCGTTTGTGCCGTAGGCGTAGGAGGTGACGTGACCGGTGGGCGTGGTGCGGCGGGTACGGCGGCCCAGGACGTCATAGGCGTAGAGGACGGGGCGGCCGTCGACCAGTTCCGCCTTGGTGAGCCCGCGACGGTCGTACTGGTAGCGCAGTTCACCGTCCGGTCCGGCTGCCTCCACCAGGCGCCCGGCCCTGTCGTAGGCGTAGGTCGTCGCGCGGCCGTCGACATCCTTGCGGATCACCTGGCCGAGCCGGTCACGCTCGAAGGAGACGGTCCCGCCGAGCGCGTCGACGCGGGCGGCGAGCCGGCCCGCGGCGTCCACACGGTAGGTGAGGGTGCGGCCGTCGAAGTCGGTCTCGGAGACGATCTCGCCGGCCGCGTCGTAGTCGTAGGTCCAGGTCAGCCCTTGCGGGTTGATGACGCGGTTGAGGCGCAGCTCGGCGTCGTGCTCGAACTCGTAGCGGGCGCCGTCGGGCCCCGTGCGGGCGACCGGCAGGTCGAAGTGGGTGTACTCGAAGCGTGAGACGCCGCCGGAGGCGTCGGTGTGGGCGAGCAGGTTGCCTTCGCCGTCGTACGTCCACGATTCCGTCGCGCCGTCGGGTCCGGTGTGCCGGGCGAGCTGCCCGTCGGCGTGCCACTGAAGGCGGGTGACGCCGCCCATCGGGTCGGTGATGCGGACCGGCCGGCCGAGGGCGTCCCGTTCCGTGCGGGTGACGGCCCCGTCGGGAGCGGTCACCTCCTGGGGCAGCCCGCCCGCGTCGCACACCACGCGTGTCGTGGCGCCCAGGGCGTCCGTGGCCGAGGTGAGCCGGCCGGCTCGGTCGTAGGAGTAGCGGGTGGTGGAGCTGGCCTGGTCGGTGACGGCCGTGCGGTTCCCGCGCTCGTCGAACTCATGGACCATGCGGGTGCCGTCCGGCCCGACGACCTCCACGGGCAGACCGAACGGGCCGCGCACGGTGTGTAGTTCGCTGCCGTCGGGGCGGACGGCGCGGACGACCCGGCCGGCCTCGTCGTAGGAGAAAGCGGTGGTGAGGCCCAGCGGATCGGTGCGGGTCAGCAGGTTGCCGCGGGCGTCGTAGGTGAAGCGGGTGGTGTGGCCGAGCGGGTCGGTGACGGCCAGCAGACGGCAGCCGGGGCCGAACAGGTGGCGGGTGGCGTGCCCGTCGGAGGTGGTCAGCGTGGTGGTGCGGTGGCCGGTCTCGGGGTCGGGTCCGGTGTAGGCCAGGCTGATCTGGACGTGACCGGCCTCGCCGCCCTCCGCCACGACGCGGTCGTGCTCGTCGTAGAGGTAGTCGTAGCGGCTGTCGTTGGAGTCGATCCAGGCGATGACTCGGCGGCGGTCGTCGTAGACGAAGGCGGTGGTGGCGCCCGACGGCTTGGTGACCGTGGTGAGGTTGCCGTCCTGGTAGCCGTAGCTCATCAGGGGCAGGTCGGCGCCGCCTTCCCCCGCGCCGGCCAGGGACAGGGCAGTGACCAGGCCGTCGGTGACGGACAGGTTCACCCGGTGGCCCGCCGAGTGGACCAGGGCCAAGGGCAGGCCGTCCGCGCCGCGGTCGACGGTGATCGTGTGACCGTTGCGTTCGGTGACGCCCGACAGCCACGCGACGCCGTCGCCCCCCGGATCGCCACCGGACGGGGCGGTGAAGTGGAAGATCAGGCCGCCGTCGAGGTCGGTGACCGTGTAGTCGCCGTCGGAGTCACGGGCCAGCAGGGTGCGGTCCCGGCCCGATGCCGGCGCGGTGGGCGCGCCGGGGACCGGGTGCGGGTACGGGATCAAGAGGCCGTCGGCGGTGACGTGGAGGACGCCGATCGCGTCGATCTGGAGGCGTTCGTCGACGGTCGAGGTCCAGGCGGGGCCGAGGAAGTGGCCGGCCGTGCAGCCGGACTCGGTGCGGCGGGTGAAGACCAGCGGCAGGATGCCCGGGATCGACAGATCGGTCTGGGGCAAGAACATCCGGCCCGAAGCGAGGTCGACGGGGTCGGTGCCGTCGGCGGGGCGATCGACGTCAGGCCGGTTGTGGGCGCCCTCCGGGGCGTCGTCGAGCAGACGGCGCAGCCGTGCGGCCTCGGCGGCGTCCTCCGCGATGCGCACGCCCTTCACCGCGGCGCCGCCGCCTCCGGTGGCCACGGTCAGCGCGACGTCGGGCAGCAGCCGGCCGAGGCCCTCGGAGGGGTCCTTCATGAAGTCGGTGACCATCTGCTTGCCGGTGCCGACCGGGTCGTTCGCGGCGACGACCAGCCCGGCGGCCAGGCTGTTGAGGGAGGTGAGGTACTCGGCCGGGTGCGTGATGTTGTACGGGTCCATCGGGTTGACGCCGCGGACGAAGTTGAGGATGCCGGCGGTGCCCTTGACGACGCCGCCGCCGACGTGGTCGCCCATGATCTGCAGTTCCTGCATGCCGTCGTTCAACTGCTCGGCGTACGACGGCTTCTCGGGGGCGGTGTCACGGGCGGCGCGGACGGCGGAACGCGCGGTCTCGGCCGCCGTGTTGCGCTGCTTGCGGGCCTCGGTGAGCAGGTCCTGGGCGTCCTGCAGCAGCTTCTTGCCGGGGTCGTCGAAGGTCGCCGCCGGTTTGGCGGGGAGGGTGGAGGCATCGCGCTTGTCGGCGGGTTGGGCGTTGTAGCGGTCGACGGCGCTGTTGTAGTCGTCGACCTTCTTGCGGTGGGCGTCGGCGGCGTTCTCGGAGGCCTTGACGCCCTCCTTCCACTTGTCGATCGCGGTCTGCGCCTGCCCCTGCGCCCAGGTGACGGCGCCGGCGAACGCCTCCAGCGCGGCCGCCGCCTTCTCGCAGGCGTCGGCGCCGGTGAACCACTTGGGCGGCTGGGTGCTCACCGCGGTGCGCAGCGCCTCGGCCGTCTCGCCCTTGAGCCGGGACGAGTCGAGGCCCTTGAGGCCTTCGCCCGCGCCGTCGAAGGAGGTCTGGAAACCGCGGAGCTTCTCGGCGGTGGAGCGGATCTTGTCGGCGCTGCCGTAGATCAGCTTCGTCTTGTCCTCGGTCTGTCCGAGGTCCAGCTCGTCGACCTCGGCGCCCAGCCGGTCGGCGACCGAACGGGACTGCTCGCGCACCCAGTCCGCGCCGCTCTGCCAGCCGGCGTCCTCCAGCTTGTCGGCCGTCCAGTTGCCCGCGTCCTCGACCCGGTCGCCGACCCACGCGACGCCGTCCTCGACCGCGTCCTCGACCGAGTCGGGCGTGATGTCACTGATGAAGTCGCCGATGCCCAACGTCAGTTGCCCCCGGAGTCGCCCTGTTGCTGTTGCTGCTGGGCGCGTTCCTCCGGCGACGGGCCGAAGGTGTCGTCCAGCGCCTGGTTCCACTGGTCGTCGGAGATGCCGAGCGCGTCGTTGAGCAGCTCGGACCGACGGCCGCCGTCGCCTTCGGTGAGGACGGTGCGCCCGGTGTCCTTCCAGGTCTGCTCGATGTCCTGACCGGCCTTGTCGAAGGACTCGCCGCTCCAGTCCGGGTCGAGGGCGTCCGGCGTGAAGACGTCGCCCCAGCTTTGCTGGGCGATCTCGGCCTCACTGGCGTGCGGGTTGCCGCCCATCACGGAGTTGACGCCCACCTTCAGCGAGCCCGCTATGTACTGGTCGTGCTCCCACTGGGTGCCCGCCGCGAGGCCGAGGCGGTTCGCGAGGGCGCTGGCATCGTGCACCAGGGCGCGCACCCCCCACTCCCAGCGCTCGCAGAAGTCCTCGAAGTCCGCCGACAGGCCGTGGTGCCCGGCCTCCATCTGGGTCATCGCCAGCTCCGAGAAGCCCTTGCCCATCACCGAGCCGGTGGCCCCGCCGAGGTCGCCGAGCTGGTCGATCGTCGCGCCCACGCCCTGGGTGAACTTCGCGACGGCGGCCGCGCCGAGCTGAAGGTCCGTTCCCTCGCCGCTCACGGCCGCCCCCCGGCTGCCGCCGCACCGGCGTCGACGGCGACCGCATCCGGGACGATGCCGACGACCGGCGGGAAGAACATCGACCCCTCGTCGGTGGCGATGTCGACGGCGAGTCCGGCGGGTTCGCCCAGGGCGGGCACGATCTCGTCGACGATGCGCGCGCCGAGCAGCGCCGCGTAGTCCATGGGCCGGTCGCCGGGCCCGTGGTGCAGGGCGAACCGGGCGAGCGCGCTCTCGTCGGTGAACCCGCAGATCCAGCGCACCCCGCCCGAGCGCACCGACCACAGACCTCCGTCGGCCACCGGCACCAGCAGCACCGAGCGCCGCATCTCGCCGACCAGCGCCCGCGGGTCGCCGCCCCCGTCTCTGCGCTCCGCGATCCGCTCGGCGAGCGCCGCTCTCGACTGCTGCACGGTTCCTCCCCGGTCACAGGTGCCTCAAGGCACCGTAGATCAGGACGCGCAGCACAAGGGCATCGGTTCTTGTGAAGGTTCGCCGGGGGCCGGGCGGGCTCCCGGCGGATCAGCCCTCTGCCGGGGGACGGGCAGCCGGGATCAGGCGGGCGACCCCTGGCCGGCGCCCGCCGCCGCGGCGGTCGCGGGCTCCCGGCCGTCGTGCTTCAGGGGGCGCCACCAGGTGGGGTTGTCCCGGTACCAGGCGACGGTCGCGGCGAGGCCCTCGTCGAAGGGGATCCGGGGGGCGTAGCCGAGTTCGGTGCGGATCCTGGAGTCGTCCAGGGCGTAGCGCAGGTCGTGGCCCTTGCGGTCGGGGGCGCGGTCGACGAGGGACGGGTCGGCCCCGCACAGGTCGAGGAGCAGGTCGGTGATCTCCCGGTTGGTGCGTTCGGCGCCGCCGCCGACGTTGTAGACCTCGCCGGGGCGGCCGCCGGTCAGCACCAGCTGGACGGCACGGCAGTGGTCGGAGACGTGCAGCCACTCGCGGACGTTGGCGCCGTCGCCGTAGAGGGGGACGGGGAGGCCGTCGAGCAGGTTGGTGGCGAACAGGGGGATGAGCTTCTCGACGTGCTGGTAGGGGCCGTAGTTGTTGGAGCAGCGGGTGACGGACACGTCCAGGCCGTGGGTGCGGGCGTAGGAGAGGGTGATGAGGTCGCTGGCCGCCTTGGACGCCGCGTAGGGCGAGTTGGGGGCGAGCGGCCACTCCTCCGTCCAACTGCCGTGGGAGATGGAGCCGTACACCTCGTCGGTGGACACGTGCACCACGCGGGCCACGCCGGCGGCGAGGCTCGCCTCCATGACGTGCTGCGTGCCGACGCAGTTGGTGCTGACGAAGTCGGCCGCGCGCACCAGGGAGCGGTCGACGTGGGACTCGGCGGCGAAGTGGACGACGGCCTCGTGCCCGGGGACGAGGCCGCGCAGCAGCTCGCGGTCGCAGATGTCGCCGTGGACGAAGGTCAGCCGGGGGTGCTCGGCGGGGAGGTTCGCCCGGTTGCCGGCGTAGGTGAGTTTGTCGAGGACGGTGATCTCGGCTTGTTCGTATCCGGCGTACTCACCGCTCAGCATCGCTCGCACGTAGTGGGAGCCGATGAAGCCGGCCGCGCCGGTGACCAGGATACGCATGCGGCTCACGGTGGCCCCGGACGCTAGAGAACCCCTACACGCGCGATCGACGCGTCCCGCGCGGGCGTCGCGCGTTCCATCGGCGTTCCGTCCAGGTTCAAGACGCGTCGACCAGGGTGGAGGCATGATCCCAACGCCCAAGGAGCAGTCATGACCGAGGCGCAGAAGGTCCCCGACGTGCGCAAGACGGTGACGGTGGACGTGCCCGCGGACCGGGCCTTCGCCATTTTCGCCGAGCGTCCCATCGAGTGGTTCCCCGAGCGGCACGTCTTCGTCGAGGACCGGGTGTCGCTCACCATCGAACCCTTCGAGGGCGGCCGCTACTACGAGGTCGGCGCCGACGGCGCCGAGATCGCCTGGGGCACGGTGGTCGAGTGGAACCCGTCCAAGCGGATCGTGCTGACCTGGCGGGTCGGCCCGAACTGGCAGCCGATCTTCGACGACGAGAAGGCGAGCTTCATCGAGGTCGACTTCGAGCCGCTCGGCCCCGGGCGGACGTCCGTGGCGCTCACGCACAGCGGACTGCACCGGCACGGCGAGATCGCGCCGCAGATCCACGCGGCGCTCGACGGTCCGAGCCCGGGGGACACGCTGGCCCGCTACGAGCAGGTCGTCGCCCGGGTCACCGCGGCGGCGAAGGCGGTCCCCGTGACCCTCGTCAACAGGTTCCAGCTGACGGGGGAGGCGGAGGAGTTCGAGAAGGTCTTCGCCGCGACCTCGGCCTTCTTCGCGGCCCAGCCGGGTTTCATCGAGCACACCCTGCACCGCCGGATCGGCGATCCCGCGTCGTACGTGAACATCGCGCGCTGGGCGGACAACGCAAGTCTGCGGGCGGCGGTGGCGCAGCCGGAGTTCCAGCCGCACAGCGCGGCGCTGCGGGCGCTCGCCGTGTCGAGCCCGGAGCTGTTCGAGGCCCGTCTGCGGGTGACGGCCGCCGACGCCGAGTGAACGACCGGGTGCGGGAACGGCGTTCGTCGCCCTTCACCCACCCCCGGCAGGTC
>NZ_JBEPBI010000134.1:0-21658 GCF_040299045.1 Streptomyces sp. NPDC001027 | reverse complement strand
CGCCGGCCGGGGCCGGCCGGTCCGTGGCGTCGAACTCCGCGTCGATGCGGAACGTCTCGCGGGGCGGACCCTGCAGGCGCAGCGCCTCCAGCCGGTCCCCGGCGTCGGCCCCGATGCCCCGCGGCTGGAGCGTGCGGGTGACGCCGTCGGGGTTGTACTGGAACGGCACGACCCGCAGCACCCGGCCCTGTTCGGGGTCGAGGAAGACGAAACCGCCCCGCCGCGGCGCCGGCCCGGTCATGAGGCGCCCGCCCGCGGCCTCGGCCGGTCCGGCCTCGCCTGCTCCTCGGCGGTCATGGCCCGGTGGACCGCCCGGGCGACGACCCGGGCGAGGACCGCGAGGTGGGCGTCGGCGGCCCTGGCCGGCCGGGGCGCGCCGCCGTGCTCCCGACCGCTGCCGTGCTCCCGACCGCTGCCGTGCTCCCGACCGTCGCCGGGGGAGCGGCTGAGCAGTGCGGAGAGCTCAGCCTCGACCGCGGCGCACAGCGCGGCTCGTGACACCTCGTGGGGCGAGTCCAGCACCAGCCGGCCGATGCGCACGTCCACCCGGGTCGTCGTCATGTGATCACCACCGCCGCGTCGGCGTCGAACCGCTCGGCCTGTGCGTCGGCGAGCGGGCTGTCCACGCCGTCGACGCGCAGCCGCAGCGGATACCGTCCCGGCAGGCCGCCGGCCAGGCGGAACCGCAGCTTGCGCGTGGCCCGCGTGAACGGCTCCGCGGGCACCGGCAGGTCCGCCACGAGGAGCTCCGCCCGCTGACCGGGGTGGACGGCGGGAGCGCACTCCACCGACAGGACCGTCGCCCCTTTCGCGGCCCGTGCGACGGACAGCGGCAGGGCCCCGCCGAGGCGCGGGGCGATGCGCAAGGCGACGGGGGCGGTGGTCCGGGCGTCGCCGTCGGGCGAGGAGAGCACGACCACCGCGGACCAGCGGCCCGCGGCGAGCTCCTCGTCCAGGGTGACGCGGACGGCGGCCCTCCCCTCGGCCCGTGCCGGCAGCACCACCGGCCCGCCGAGCAGCGGATGGGTCAGCCGGACCGTCGCCTCACCCGAGCCGAGGCCGCTGCCGCTCAGCACGACGTCGCCCCCGGGCGACGCGACGGCGGGCAGGACGGAGCGCAGGACCGGCCACGGGTCCGCGGGGGTCGGCGCGGCCTGCGGGCCCAGGCCGGCGGATCCGCGGCGCAGCACGGGCAGCGGGGTCCGGCCCGGCGCCGAACTGTCGAGGAGCACCACTCGCGCCTCGTACGCCACGGACAGCCGGTAGCCGTGGCCGAGCGCCGTCCACAGCCGCCACATCTCGTCGGCCGGCATCGCCGCCGGAGTGAGCCGCACCGGCTCCGGCTGTCGGTGCAGATCGCTGAAGTCCGCGGCAGCCCGGACGGCGTCGGCGTGCAGTACGGGCTGATCGTGCAGCGCGGACATGGCGGCGCCGAGGAGCCGCTCGGGCAGGGTGGAGTCGGCGTCCCGGGGCGCGTATCCGGTGAACAGGTAGTGCAGGACTAGGGGAAGCGCCGGGGGCCGGGTCTCACCGGGACGCGTCCCCGGCGGGTCGGTGTTCCGCCAGGCGGCGTCGACGCTGGTGCGGTAGAGGAACACGTTGAGGGTCGGCGCCCGCCCGCCGGCCTCGTCGCCGGCGTTGTCGGCGGTGTCGTCGGCGAGTACCGGCGCAGCGGGGTGACGCACCGTCACCACAGCGTCGGGCGCGGCGCGACGGACCGCCGTCTGCAGGGCTGCCCGCAGCGTCTCCGTCACCGCGGCGACGGCCAGCGCGTCGCTCATGACCGCCTCCCGAGGTACTCCTCGAGGCTCGTCCGCGACTGCCGCCGCGCGGCGGGCGCGTCGTCGGCGGGCTGCGGAGCCGTGGAGCGGATCACCAGGCGGTCGATGGCGACGCGCACGACGACCTCGTCGGCGGGCCTCGACGGGCCGGACGGCTTCGCGTTCCCCGCAGTGCCACGGACGGCGGAGGAGGCGAGACGCGCGGTCGCGGCCGACGCCGGCGGCAGCGACGCCGACGGTGACGGCGGCGCAGGCGGTGACGGCGGTGACGGCGGCTCCGTGGGACGTGTATGCGTCCGGGGGGCGGCCGTGCGGGGGCGTGCGCCGGCCTGCGGCCCTGCGGGCGACGGGGGCGTCCGGACCGGGGAGGGGGCCGCGAGTGGTGAAGGAGCTTCGGGTGGTGAGGGGGCCCCGGGTCGTGAGGAGGTCGGAGGGACGGCGGTGTCATGGTGCGCGGGCGGGGAGGACGGTTCGGGAGACCGGAACGAAGTCGAGGGCGAGGGCGGAGGCGGTGACAGAGGCGGCGAAGCCGGGGGCCGGCTCGCGAGGGGCGCGGGCGGGAGAGCCGCCGACGGGTGGGGAGCCGAGGCGACGGCCGTCGCCTCGTGCGTCGTCGGCCGCACGGGGGCCTCGGCCGACGGCGGTGCGGTGCGTGCCGGTGGGCTGGAAGGCGGGGGGTACGGCAGGGCGGAGCGCTCGGCTGCGGCATCCCGCCCGGCGAAGCGCGTCGTCGCGGGGGGCGGCGTCGAGGCATCGGACGGGCGAGGCGGTGAACCCGGCGTGCGGGACGGCGGGTTCTGGCCGCGGCGGGGCGGCTGTGACGACTTGGACGGCGCCGACGGGGTTGACGGCGGCCACTCGGCCGGGGGTCGCGGCCGAGTGGCCGGGCGGCTCTCCGAGGGAGCGTCCTCGGCCTTCGAAGCCGGTGACGGCGTGTTCGGGGTGGCGGAGACGTCGACAGCGTCGGCGTCAGCGGTGGCGGCGGGAGGGATCGGCTTGCGCTGCGAGGCGCGCTCGACCGGCGGCGGCGAGGGCGGCCTGGGCTGCGGGCCGTTCGTCGGCCGGGGCGTCCGCGGTGCGGTGGGGCGGGTCCCTACGGGGTCATCCGAGCGGGGGAGCGGGCCGGGCCTGTGCCGTGCGGTGCGCTCAGGGGTGAGGGACGAAGTCCGGCCCCCGTGCCGGAGGTTCGCAGCCTCGGTCGGGGACGACTGGGCGAGGGGCGTCGTGGGCGCGGGGGGCGGCATGTGCGGCGGCGCGTCCTCAGCGGAGCCCCTGGTGTCGCCGGCGGAGCGTCCGGCGTCGGCGGGTGTCCCGGACGGTGTCGGAGCGCCCGTCGGGGCGGGCGGGGCAGCGGGAGAGGGCTCAGCCGGTGCGTCCGAACGGTGGGGGGTGAGGTTCCGGGACTGGTCATACTCCGACGGGGCCGCCGCAGGCTTGGCGTCGCGGAGCACCACGGGGCTGGCCGCCGCAGGTGACGCCGCCGGTTCCCGGGGGCAGGCGGGGCGGGCGGGGCGCGCCGTCGACTTCTCGGCCGGCGCCCGCGTCGCCGCGCCGGAGTCTGCGGGGACCGTCGCCGCGGGGGCGTGGCGCGAGGGCTCGTTCCGCGGCGGTGCGCTCGCCGCCCGGCCGTCCGGGCCGGAGTGGGCGATCGACGCGGTGCGCCGCTGATCCGTGTCGAGGCGGGACGAGGCCAACTGCTCGGCACGGGGCGGGAGTTCCGCCGCGGAGCCCTGGACGTGCGGGACGAGACGGTCACCGGCCGAGGGCGGGCCGCCGGTCGTCGTCGGAGAGGTGGGGGACGCCTGGGATGGCGACGGCGGGGGCATGGTCGCCGCGCCGGGATCACCGGACGCAGCGGGATCAGCGGACGCGCCGGGCGGCTCACGATCCCCCGACGGCCCGGGCGCACCGATCAGTTCAGCCGAACGGGGAGTCCCCGCAGTAGGAGAAAGCCCAGCCGGGAAGGACTCGGCCACTGGCGAGAGCCCGGCCGCAAGGGAGGTTTCAGCCGTAGAGGGCAGCCCAGCCGCAGGGGGAAGCTCAGCCGCAGGGGAGGACTCAGTCGCAACCGGCGGCTCCGGCGCACCGAACACGACTGACGTGCCGGAGGTGCCAGAGGTGGCAGAGGTGGCAGAGGTGCCGGAGGTGGCAGAGGTGCCAGAGGTGCCGGAGGTGCCGGAGGTGGCAGAGGTGCCAGAGGTGCCAGAGGTGCCAGAGGTGCCAGAGGTGCCGAGCGGAGCACGCCCGACAGGGGCACCAGTCGGAGTACGCACGACGGAGGCGCCGGACGGAGCACGCTCGACGGAGGCGCCTGCCCCCTGTCCGCGCCCCTGCATCGCCGTCTGCCCGTCCTCCTGGCTTCCGCCGGGCAGTCGCGGCGCCCCCGGGTCGAACACGTTCGGCGTCAGAGGCCTGAGCCGCGGTCCCGGCGCACCCAGGATCCGGTCCACGAAGTCGTTCATCCGGCGCTCGCCTCCAGATAGAACCGCCTCCGCTGCGGACTGATCGCCAGCACGTCGGCCTCCGACCAGCCGTAGGCCCGCGCCAGCGTGTGCACCTCGTGCATCAACCGGTGCGCGTAGCCGCATACTTCGGCCCACAGGTGATCGGCGACGTCCAGCGCCGCCTCCCATCGGCAGGCGCACTGCGGGCAGGTCAGCGCGAGCACGGTGTCGGCGCCCGGATCGAGCCGCGCCAGCCGTCCGGCGACCTGTTCGAGGATCTCGTCGGGCATGTCGTCCACGGGCGGCGGGCTGACGTCCACGACGCACCGGCGCAGCAGCGTGCGGCGCGCCCGGGGTGCGGCGGGGTCGACCGCGCGGACGTCCCCGCCGGTGAGGGCGCGGAAGGTGACTGTCACTCCGCCCGTCGTCAGGGTCGCCGTCACCGGGGCAGGGCCCTCGGCCCCGTGCTCCGCCGCGCTCTGCGACGGGGGCCGCAGTTCCGTCGCCGCCACGGTGACGTCGAGGCTGTCGCCGCATGCGGGACACTCCGCCGTGCAGGGCAGCAGGTCGCCGAACGCGGCGCGACGCAGCTCCAGCAGCAGCCGGTTGAGGGTGCTGAGAGGCAGGTCCGCGACGTCCTCACCGTCCGGGGCGGCCAGCGAGGCGAGCAGCAGGGAGCGGGCCGCGGCTGTGCAGCCCAGCCCGCCCTCCCACACCTCGAGCACGTTCGCCTCCGTCAGTCGGTGGGTCACGCGGTCACCCGGCGGTGTCGCTGAACTGCGACTCCTGCGGCGCGTTGGTATGCTCCCGCACCCAGCCGTGGTGCTCCACCTTGATGTGCTCGAAGGCGACGGCGTTCGACCCGGCGTCGAGTTCGGGCAGGCCCTGGTACTCGGAGACCCAGGCCTCGTGGACGGAGTACGACAGGACCTGTTGGCCGCCCTCGTCGAAGACGTCGATGACGAGGTCCCGCCGGAAGTCCTTCTGGGAGGTCTCCAGACCGCCCGCCGAGTTCTTCAGACTCCAGACGCGGTTCGCCCATTCCTCGAAGGCGGTGTCCACCGTGCACCCCCGTTCGAGGGTGATGGCCTCGTACTCGGTGCGGCCGGGCAGCTTGCGGCTGGTGCCCGGGTCGCCCCCGTCGCGGTGACGGATGACCTCCGTCGTCCGCTTGAGTCCGCTGACCTTGCTGATTCCCGCGATGTAGGCGGTCTCCCCGCTGAACTTCACGCGGAAGCGGAAGTTCTTGAAGGGGTCCCGGCGCGTGACTTCCGGCATCCGTCGTCCTCCTAGACCTGGATCTGACCGGCGAGCTGCTGGATGTGCACGATCACGAACTCGGCGGGTTTGAGCGGGGCGAAGCCCACGTGGATGTTGACGATGCCGCGGTCGATGTCGTTCTGCGGGTTGGTGTCCTTGTCGCACTTGACCAGGTAGGCCTCCTGAGGAGTGCGGCCCTGGAAGGCGCCCGCGCGGAACAGGGAGTTCATGAACGCGCCGACGTTCAGCCGTACCGACGCCCACAGCGGTTCGTCGTTCGGCTCGAACACCACCCACTGGGTGCCCCGGAACAGGCTCTCCTCGATGAACAGCGCCAGCCGGCGCACCGGCAGGTACTTCCATTCGTCCGCGAGCCGGTCGGCCCCGCGCAGGGTGCGCGCTCCCCAGGCCACCAGACCGGCCGCCGGCAGCCGGCGCAGGCAGTTGACGCCGACCGGGTTCAGCCGGCCGATCTCCAGATCGGTGAGCGGCACTTCGAGGTCGCTGACGCCGGTCAGGGAGGCGTCGGTGCCGGCCGGAGCCTTCCAGACCCCGCGCTGGACATCGGTGCGTGCCAGCACGCCGGCCATGACGCCGCAGGGCGGGAACGCACGCACCACCCCCGGCAGCAGTGGGTCGGGCGCGATGACGCGGGGGTAGTACACGGCGGCGTTCTTGTCGGACTCGTCGCCCTGGACCTCCGTCAGTTTCAGCAGGACGTCGTCCAGGGAGCCCGTCCAGCTCGGGGGCGGGTCGACCAGGAGGACGGCCCGCCGCTCGACGCACAGTCGCAGGGCCTTGGCCCGCAGACTGAGTGCCGGGGGGTTCATCGAACCGAGGTCCGGCAGGCACAGAATGTTGAAGATGTCGGTCTTCAGCAGTTGGTGGAGACCGGTCTTCGCCGCCGCGTTGCCGAGGTAGGCGTCCTCCGGGGGAAGGGCCGTGTCCGTCCCGGAGTCGGCGGCGGTCTGCGCCGGGGCGTAGCAGCACGGGGTGCCGTTCGGGAGTGTGGCCGTGAAGGGGTTGGTGTCCTTGCCCTCCGGGTCCGGGTCCGGGCTGGGCTGGGGCGCCGTGTGGGCTCCCTCGCCGTCCTCGGCGCGCACCAGCCGCGACGACTTCAGCACGTTGCCGAGACTGCGCGGACTGTCCTGCTCCACACTGACGTTGAGGTACCGCTCCTCGGCGCCGGTCTCCATGTCACGGACCGTCAGGTTGAAGAGCTTGCGCTGCGGAGCAGGCGTGTCCTTGGGCTCCAAGGTGTCGTGATCGACGCGCGCACGCAGATGCAGACCCCACTGTCCGGGCGAGGCCGCGACGAGGACCGGGGGAGCGGCCGAGGGCGTTGCGCTCGACCGCCCGGCGGCAGTGCTCTTGGCGGCTGAGGTGTCGCCTCCGCCGCGCGTCTTCTTCTTGTCGTCGGCGGAGTCCTCGCCTGTCGAGGCGCCCTCGCCCCCCTCGGAGTCCGCGGCCGAGGCGGTTGACGCCGAGGAGGGTGACGCAGACGGCGTCGGCTGGGCCGGTCCCTTGCCGGGGGAACCGGTCCCGAGCGGCAGGCGGACGGGTTTCGCGTCGGGCTTCACCACCCTGACGATCTCGGCCTCGCTGCCGCCGTTCAGGTAGAACTGGTAGACGGCGTAGCTCATCGGGCAGTTGGGCTGCAGTCCGCCGAAGGCCGCCTCGTAGTCGGCCCAGCCGGTGATGTGCACGGGCCGGTCGGCCGGTCCGCGGGGTGCGTATCCGACGAAGGCGGCCACCGAGGTCGCCACCCCGGTGATGGTTCTGACGGCGCTCTTGACCTCGTCGATGTAGACACCCGGGTAGGTGACGTTCACCGGCATGCCGGCCCCTTTCTCCATCCTGGACGCGCCTGTCCCGGATGCCGGGCAGTGCGGGCGGGCCTGGGGGCCGCGGGCGTCGACCTGGAAGGACGCTGGTCGTGATCCGGATTAACCGTATACGCACATATGGTGACAATGCGCTTCGAAGGGCCCCGTACTGCGTCGAACAGGTGAGTGCGGTGAGTACGGGTGAGGGACCGAAGTCCCGTTGTCGATGTGCCGAGTCCGCTACCTGGCCCGGGCCACCAGCAGTGCCACGTCGTCGTGGTCGTCGGGATGGCGCAGGCCGTACAGCAGGAGGTCGCAGATCTCCTCGAGCGGCCGGTGCGGCTCGTCCAGGAAGCCGACCAGCACCGCCAGACGGTCGTCGATCGGGTGCTGCCGCGTCTCGACGAGGCCGTCCGTGTAGAGGACCAGGAGGTCGCCGGAGCCGAGCGTCGTCGTGGTGGTCTCGAAGGGGACGCCGCCGACGCCGAGCGGGGCCCCCGACGGCAGGTCGAGCAGCGTCGCCGGACGGCCGGGCCCGGCCAGCGCGGGCGGCATGTGGCCCGCGTTGGCGATCCGGCACTGCCCCGTGCGGGGGTCGTACACGGCGTACAGGCAGGTCACGATGTAGTGCTCCAGATCGCAGGTGATCTTGTCCAGGTGCTGGAGCACGGCGCCGGGTTCGAGGTCGAGGTCCGCGTAGGCGCAGGTCGCGGTCCGCAGCCGGCCCATGGTGGCCGCCGCGTCGATGCCGTTGCCCATGACGTCCCCGACGACCAGCGCGGTCTTGTCGTCGGCCAGCGGGATGACGTCGTACCAGTCGCCGCCGACCTCGCTGGTGGCCTGCGCCGGCTGGTAACGGGAGGCGAGGTCGAGGCCCAAGTGGTGGGGCGGATGCTCCGGCAGCAGGCTCCGCTGCAGGGTGAGCGCGGTGTTGCGCACGCTCTCGAACCAGCGGGCGTTGTCGATGGCCACGGCCGCCCGGCCGGCCAGCTCGACGGCGAGGAGCACGTCGTCCTCGTCGAACGGGAGCGGGTTGCGGGTGCGCTTGAGGTCGAGGGCGCCGAGCACCTCGCCGTGGGCGATCAACGGCACGGCGAGATACGAGTGCACCCCGGCGCGGGCCAGCAGGGAGCCGGCCTCGGCGTCCCGGGCGATCCGCGGCAGGTCCTGGTCGCCGACGTGGCTCACGAGTACCGGCCGGCCGGTGTGCACGCACAGGGTGACCAGCTGGTCGCCCTGGTAGGCGGCGACGTCGCCCGGCGGGTCGGCGGCCCGCAGCGCCACGGTGGGATGCGCCGCCTTGAGCGCGAGGGCGCGGAAGAGCTCGGGCCCGTCGTCCGGCCGGCGGGCGCGGCGGCAGGCCAGCGCGGAGTCCAGGACGTCCACCGCGACCACGTCGGCGAGCTGCGGCACCGCGACCTCGGCCAGCTCACGGGCGGTCTGCTCCACCTCCAGCGTGGTGCCGACCCGCGTGGAGGCCTCGGCGATGAGGGCGAGGCGGCGGCGCGCCCGGTCGGCCTCCGCGGCCACCCGGTGCCGTTCGGTGACGTCGACGACCGAGGCGGCCGCGCCCAGCACCCGGCCGCCCGGGTCTTCCAGCCGGTAGAACGACAGCGACCAGGCGTGCTCGTGATCGGGGTCGGTCCGCGGTCGGCCCACGTGGTACTGGTCGAGCAGCGGCGTGCCGGTGGTCAGCACCTGCCGCAGCGCGGACTCGATGGTCTCGACGTCGGGCAGCGGCAGCGTCTCCCGTAGACGCCGGCCCACGTGGTCCTCGGCCGGGACGCCGTCGATGCGCTCGAGCGCGGGGTTGACCAGCAGGTAGCGCAGGTCCGGGTCCAGCAGCGCCAGCCCGATGGGGGACTGGTTGATCAGCCGCTCGCACAGGGCCAGGTCGGTCTCGACGCGCTGCAGCAGTTCGTGGTCCGCGGCGATGCCGAGGGCGTAGACGTCCCCGAGATCGTCCTGGAGCCGCATGTTGCGGAACTCCATGAGACGGCTGCTGCCGTCCTTGTGCCGGATGGGGAAGGCGCCCGCCCAGCTCCGGCCGGTCTCCAGCACTTCCGTGAACAGTCTCACCACGGACTGCAGGTGCTCGGGGTGGATGAACAGCCGCGCCGCGTACTTCCCGAGGGCCTCCTGCGCGGTGTAGCCGAACAGCTCCTCCGCCTGCGGCGTCCAGAACACGATGCGTCCCTCGGCGTCGACGACCATCGCGGAGACGCTCAGCACGTCCAGCAGACCGGTCGGCGGCGGCGCCTCCCGGGCGTACTCGGTCCCGTCGGACCGGATGGGTTCGGCTGTCATCGCGGAGCCTCCTCCCGCACCTCCATGCTGCGCCTCATCGGGCGCACCCGGTAGCGGGGCCCCGTCGCGCACCCGGCGCGTGCGGGCTGCGCGCGGCGGGGCGGGGCCGCGCGGTGCGCCGCCGCCGGGCCGATGCGGGGCGCGCCGTGCGCCGTCGGCGGGTCGCGGCGGCGCCGTGCGCATCGGCCCGACAAGCAGCACCATGGTCCTGTAGAGGACGGCACTCATGGATCCAGCGCGAGAAGTCTCCGAGGCCCCGACGCCCGCGGGACCACGCGATCTCCTCGACGCGTCCACCGACGCGGCGGCGGTCGTGACCGCGGACGGCGTCGTGCTCGCCTGGACGCGAGGCGCGCAGGCGCTGCTCGGCCACCCCGCGTTCGAGGTCGTCGGCCGACCGGCGGCCGCGCTGGTGGCGATGCCGCGCGACCCGGCGCGGGTGGCGGCGGTCGCGGCCCGCTGCCGCGCCGGAAGGGGATGGAGCGGCCAGCTCACGGCACGGCACCGCGACGGGCACTCCGTCGACGTCGCGCTGCGCGTCTCGGCGTCCTTCCGGATCGGCCCGGACGAGTGCTTTCTGCTGTCGGCACGCGAGCAGAGCCGCCAGTGGACGGTGGGCCAGTCCGTCCTCGACGGGTTCCTCGTCCGCTCCCCGGTCGGGATGGCGGTGCTGGACCTGGAGCTGCGCTACGTGTGGCTGAACGACACGCTGGAACGCCTCGGCGGCGTGCCCCGCGAACAGCGCCTGGGACGACGGCTCAGCGAGCTGCTGCCCGGCCTCCAGGCGGACTCCATCGAGGGCCTCATGCGCAAGGTCCTCAGGACCGGCGCCCCGGTCAACGACTACGAGTACCTCGGGTGGAGCTGGGCCGATCCGCACCGCCGGCGCGCCTACTCCACGTCCTTCTTCCCGCTGGTCGGCTCCGACGACTCGGTGACCGGGGTCTGCTACATGGTGCAGGACGTCACCGAGCGGTGGACCGCCCGCCGGCTGCTGGCGCTGGTCAACGAGGCCTGGGCGCGCGTCGGCACGACCCTCGACGTCATGCGCACCGCCCAGGAGCTCGCCGACTTCGCCGTCCCGCGGTTCGCGGACTTCGTCATCGTCGACCTGCTGGAGCCGGTCCTCAGCACCGAGGGACACGGCGCGTGGCTCACCGACGCCGGTCCCGCCCCGGCCCGGCCGGGGATGCGCCGGGCCGGCCTGAGCTCGGTGCGCGAGGGCTGCCCCGAGGCCGTGGCCCGGGTGGGGGAGCGGGTGGACTTCCTGCCGCCGCCGCACGACGCGAAGCTGCTCATCGACGGCGAGCCGATCCTGCTTCCCGTCCTGGACCCCACCGACGAACTGTGGCTCGCCGAACAGCCCGAGAGGACGGCGACGATCCGCCGGTACGGGCTGCACTCCCTGATCTCCGTGCCGATGCGGGCGCGCGACACCGCACTCGGCCTCGCCACGTTCGTCCGCTCGCTCAACCCCGTCTCGTTCGGCCCGGACGACGTCCTGCTGGCCCGGGAGCTGGTGGCCCGGGCGGCGCTGTGCGTCGACAACGCCCGCCGGTACACCCGGGAGCACACGGCGGCCGTCACCCTGCAGCGCAGTCTGCTGCCGCACGCACTGGCGGGCGGAACGGCGCTGGAGGTGGCCTCCTGCTATCAGCCCGCGGACCCCGCGGACGGCGTGGGCGGCGACTGGTTCGACGTGATCCCGCTGTCCGGGGCGCGGGTGGGGCTCGCCGTCGGCGACGTGGTGGGGCACGGCATCGCGGCGGCGGCGGCCATGGGCCGGCTGCGCACCGCCGTGCAGACCCTCGCCGACATGGAGATGCCGCCGGACGAGCTGCTCGCCCACCTCGACGACCTCGTGCTCCGGCTGAGCACGGAGCGCGCCGACGACCTCACGGCCCAGCAGAGCGCCACCGCCTTCCTCGGCGCGACCTGCCTGTACGCCGTCTACGACCCGGTCACCCGGCGGTTCACGATGGCCCGGGCAGGGCATCCGCCGCCCGTCGTCGTCACCCCCGAGGGCCGGGTGTCCTTCCCGGAGCCGCCCGCCGGGCCTCCGCTGGGACTCGGCGGGATGGCCTTCGAGGCAGCCGAGATCACCCTTCCCGAGAACAGCCTGGTCGGCCTCTACACCGACGGCCTCGTCCAGGGAGCCGAGCACGACATGGAAGTGGGCATGCTCCGGCTCGGCGAGGTGCTGGCCCGGCCCGACGCCGGCCTGGACACGCTCTGCACCTCGGCGGTCCGCCGGCTGGTTCCGACCCCGCAGTCCGACGACGTCGCCCTGCTGCTGGCACGCACCCACGCCCTGCGGGCCGAGCACGTCGTCTCCTGGGAGGTGCCCGCCGACCCGGCCGCCGTCTCCGCGGTCCGCGCCCGGGCCACCCGGCAGGTGGAGGACTGGGGCCTGCCGGAGCTGGCCATGACGTCCGAGCTCATCGTGAGCGAGCTGGTCACAAACGCCGTGCGGTACGCGACCCCGCCCATCCGGCTGCGGCTTCTCCGCGACGCCCGTCTGACCTGCGAGGTCACCGACGCCAGCAGCACGGCCCCACGGCTCAAGCACGCCCGGATCACGGACGAGGGAGGGCGCGGCCTCTTCCTGGTGGCCCAGCTCGCCCATCGCTGGGGCACCCGGTACACGGCCGACGGAAAGGTCATCTGGGCGGAGCAGGAGATCCCCTGACACGGCGTCGACGACCGGCGACGCGCCCCCTGACACGGCGTCGACGACCGGCGACGCGCCCCCTGACGCGGCGTAGACGACCGCGACGCGCCCCCCGACGCGGCGAGCGCGACGGACCCCCCCCCGAGGCGGGGGTGCACCCCGTCAGCCCAGCGCGCGGTCGCGCCAGTACTGGAAGTCACGGGCCGCCTCGGGGGCGAGGTTCCAGGGGTGCGGCGTCATTCGGCGTCCCAGACGGCGGAACACCGGGCCCGCGTCCTCGGTCCGCCTCATCCTCGTCAGGGCGAACGCGAGCAGGTTGAGGTCGGCGAGCGCCTCGGCGTGCGGTGCGGCGGCCGTGCGGAACCAGTGCGCCAGGGCGTGGTCCGCCTCCACGCCCGCCTGCCGTTCGTACCAGTGCCCGTCGGCCGCGAACGCGGTGGTGACGTCCCCGGACGTCCGGTGGGAGACCAGTTCGACCCGGGCCGCGAGGGGCAGCAGGGCCACCGGCGACCCGTACGGGGCCTGGCTCGCGCACCGCTCCGCGAAGTCGAGCAGCTCCATGAGCGTCCCGTGGCCGCGGGGCGACAGATGGTCCAGCATCCGGTGACAGGCGGTTCGGTTCCACGGATCCCGGGCGACCGCCTCGGTCCACACCGGGAAGACCGAGCGCGTCGGGGAACCGTACGCCGTCATCAGCGACAGCAGGGCGAGCCACGGCGTGGGGTCCTCGGGTGCGGCCTGCGCCGCGCGCATGCAGTCGGCGTACCGCTCCCGCGGGTCCGCCCGCCTGTCTTCGCCTGCCTGGGCGACCCGCACACAGGCCCGGACGACCAGCGCGTCGGGATCTCGCGGGCGGTCCTTGAACCAGCGGTCGGCCACCACCGGCGGGAGCGCCCGGGCGAGCACCTGCACGCGGTGCACCCGGCGGTCCCAGTCGCGGCCCGTCGTCCGCAGCAGTTCGGCGGCGGTCGTCCACGGCGGACGGCTCGCTCCGGCGGCGAGGCCGTGCATCTGCGGCGAGTGGCGCAGCTCGGCGAGGACGCGGTGCAGGGGCAGGTCGTCGAGCTCGGGGCCCGTGACCACGGGCGTTCGGCGTCGCAGCATGGCCGTCCGGGGGAGGTGAGGAGGAACCGTCGGACAAGAGTTGCCCACACGCTCAGGGTGGTTGACACAGCCGGGGTGACACAGACGCGTTGACACGATCACTCCGCTCCCGCTCCCGTGCACGAGCGCCTGCGTTCGCCGCGGCTCCCGTCCGCCGCGGCGGTCAGTCCTGGACGAGCTGATCGGCCAGTCGGTGGGCCTGGGCCAGCAGCGTCCCGTACGTCAGCAGCGCGTCGGGGTCGTCCCGCACGGCGCCCGGAAGCCGTCGGCGGAACGCGTCGAGGGCGCGGTGCAGATCCTCCACGGCCGCGCGGAGCTCGTCGTCCGCGGCGGCGTCCTGGCCGGCCGGCGCGAAGCGCGCGCTGCCGTAGAGCCGGACGGCGTGGGCCGTGCGGTGCAGGAAGTCCGCGTACGGACCTGCGATCTCCGCGGCCGGCTGAGCGGCCTTGCTGCCGTGGTCCACGGCCTCCCACACCGTCCGGGTCACCCCGGCGGTGTGCACGGCGATGTAGTCGAGCACGACCAGAGCGTCGGCGTACGTCTTGTCGGGCTGCGCCGCGGCGTACAGACGCCGCCCGCGCGGGTTGCCCCGCATGCTCTCCTTGCCGCGGCCGATCGCCGACCGCGCCTGGTCGACCAGGCGGTCCAGCCGCAGGGCGCGTGCATGCCACTCGGCGGCCGCACGGTCGTCCCACTCGCCGTCGGCCAGTCCGTCCGCCATCGCGTCGAGGATCTCCTGCGCCTCGCGGACCGCGTCCTCCAGCGCGGAGCGGGTGTCGCGCAGATAGAGCGGCGGCCGGACCAGCACGTTGACCGCGACGCCGACCGCCGCGCCGAACACCGCCTCCGCTACCCGGGCCGCCGACGAGGCGATCGTGACCTGGCCGCCGGTCAGCACGAAGAGCGCGCCGGTGGCTGCGTACACGCCCTGACTGCCCAGACGATGCCACTGCCCGAGGAGCAGCGCCGCCGGCAGGACCAGGGCCATCGTGACCATCGTGCCGTCCAGCAGCAACGCCACCGCCGTGGCCACCACGGTGCCCGCCGCGATCGCCGCGAGCTGCTGCAGACCGTGCGCCACCGACCGGTACACCGTCGCCTCCACCAGCACGACCGCCACCCACGGCGCCACGAACGCCATCGGGGCCGCGAGCCACCAGCCCGCCACCGCCCAGGCCGCCCAGGCGGCCAGCGCCGCCTTGCCGGCCTGCGCCACGAGATCCCGTTCACGGCCCGGCTCGGCCCACGCCCGTCGTGCGGTCCGCACGACGTTCCCGCCGCTCAGCCGGACCGCCCGCACCAGTCGGACGGGCCATGCCGTCCACGTCGCCCCCGTCGTCGTCCCGTGAGTGCACTCCATGGCACATCAAGTGCCACACCAGGCCCGCAACGCACCTACCGTGCGCGACCTCACAGCGAAGTGCCCGGGATTCCCGGTGCCGTGCCGTCACCCGGGCTCTGTCAACCGGTCAACGCCCGACCGTGATCCTTATGTGATCAGTGCGGCGTAGTCTCCAGCCGACCGCAGGACTCGGCTCGCGGGCGCTCGACCAGTACGGGGGACACACATGACACATCGGCGTGCGGCGATACCGGCGCTCATCGGCGGGGCGGTGCTCACGGCGCTGCTGTGGTGGGCCGGGGCGAGCAGCGAGGCCCTGCACCTGCAGGGCGCCGCCGACGCGCTCGGCGGCCGGGTCGTCGCCGAACTCCAGCAGTGGCTCGCCCCCTGGTCGTACGACCCGCCGACGTCGGTCCGGTTCGGCGAGGGCGCGCTCGGCGAGGTCGGTGACCCGGCCGGCGGCGACGCCACCCGCTATCTCTCGCTGTACGAGACGGCGTTGCAGATCCGGTTCGCCGCGGTCTTCGCCTTCTTCGTGCCGGGGGCGATGCTCCTGGTCCGCAGGCTGCCGCCGGTCGGCGGCCGGCTGCCCGCCGCGCTGCTCGCGCTGTGGGGATGGGGCGTCGTGGCGGGGACCCTGGCGGTGACCGTCTCCGCGCCGTGGCTGATCGCCTCGCGAGGGCGCGGCAGCTACCGCCTCCTCCCGCAGCTGGCGGGCGTCATCTCCTCGGGACGGCAGATGCTGGTGGTGACCGCGCTGCTCGCGTCGCTGGCCACGGTGCTCGCCGCCCGGGTGATCGCCAGGGGCGAGGAGCCGCTGCCGCGCCAGGCTGTCGCGCCGCGCGCGGCCCGGCTGGCCGCCACCGTGGGGACTGCGGTGATCGCCCTGTCCCTGGTGGTCCTCTCGTACGAGTCGGTCGCCGCCGAGCTGCAGACGTCGTTCTCGGGCAGCGGGCTGCTCTCCGAACCGGGTGACCTGCTCCGCCAGTGGCTGCTCCTCGGCGCCTGGTCCGCTCCGGCGGGGGTGTCGTTCGGGGACTGGCTCCTGTACCGGGCCACGGACGTCCTGTTGCTGGCGCTGGTGTGGACGGCGCTGCGGCGGCTGCCCGCCATGCTCACGCGGGTGACGGTCCCGGCGATGGCGACGGCCACGGTGTGCGTGACCGTGCTCGGACTCCTGGCGAGTCAGCTGCTACGGGTGGCCCTGGACGGGTCGACCCTGAAATGGGACCTGATGTACCTGTCCGCGGGCATCGGAGACGGCGTTCCGGCGGCCCTCGTCTGGGGCGTGACGGCGGGAGCCGCGGCCACCGTGACCCTGCGGGCGGCCGGCGGACGCGGGCCGGCCGCGGACGCGCCGGCCGCCGAACCGGAGCCCGCCCGGCCGTAGAGCCGACGCCGGCGAGGGGCCCGGAAGCCGCCCGGCGGGGCCGCAGGGCCATGTGCCGGCGGCCGCGACCGCCCCGACTCCCCCACCCCCGCTCCCGCACCCCGAGCGCCCGCATCCCGCCCGCCCGCACCCGGAGCGCCCGCATCCCGCCCGCTCGTACGCCGACCGCCCGTCAAGCTGCGCCGACGGCGGGTCGACCGGAGACCGCGGGAGTGCGGGCGGGGGAGTCGCCGGCGTGGGCGAGCAGGTCCCCGGACTCGAGGTGCCGGCGCAGCCACCGTTCGGTGCTGGTCACGTGCAGCAGCGCCGCCGCCTGACTGAGCGCGGCGTCCCGGCCGGCCAGCGCCTCGTAGATCGCCTCGTGCTCCGTGAGCGTCCGGCCGGCGGCCCGGGTGTCGACCAGACCCCGCCAGACGCGGGCGCGCAGCGTGCGTCCGGAGACGCCCTCCAGAAGGGCGAGCAGGGACTCGTTCCCGGTGGCCGCGACGACCGCGCGATGGAACGCGGCGTCGTGCGCGTTGAGCCGCTCCACGTCGTCCCGGGCGTCTCGCATGGCGTCCAGATGCCGTTTCACCTGGGCCAGCTGCTCGTCCGAGATGCGCAGGGCGGCCAGTGCGGTGGCGACGGGTTCGAGCAGCCGCCGCACCTCCATCAGGTCCAGCAGCGCGGCCGAGTCGCCCTGCAGCAGTTCCACGGCCCCGCCGACGCTCTCCAGCAGCACACTCGCCTGGAGACTGCCGACGTACGTGCCGTCGCCCCGCTTCACCTCCAGCACGCGGGCGACCGCCAGGGCCTTGACCGCCTCGCGTGCCAGGTTGCGGGAGAGCCCCAGCTGGGACGCCAGCTCCGCTTCCGGGGGCAGCTTCGAGCCCGGGGGCAGCACGCCCGTCCGGATCAGCTCACGGATCTGCTCGATGGCCTTGTCGGTCAGGGACAACGCGACCCCTCTCCTCGTGCGCGCCGCCCGGGGGCGCCCGGTCCGGTCGGGCCCGGGGCCCGAGACTCGCCCCGGAGGTCTCCGGGGACGTGACGGCCGAGCAGCCCGCCGTCGTGCGCGACCCGGTCCGGACTCGGCGCGCCGAGGGCGACGGCGACGACATCGGGGCGGGCGCGGCGGGAGGCGACCGCTGCGGCGTCCGCCGCGGACGGAGCGGTCATCGGGGCCGCAGCCGGTAGAACTCGGTCGCGGCGCCGGTGAGGATCGCCCGGGTCTCCGCCCCGGAGCAGTCCTGCAGCAGCTCCTCGACGGTGGCGGCCCAGGCGTTCCAGCCGCCGGCGAGGTCGCAGACCGGCCAGTCGGAGCCGAACATGAGCCGACCCGGGCCGAAGGCGGAGAGCAGCACGTCCCACACGGGACGGATGTCTTTGATGTCCCACTTCTCCGGGTCGGCCTCGGTGACCAGGCCCGACACCTTGCACCGAACCTGCGGATGTCGGGCCAGCAGGCGGAGCTGCCGTTCCCAGTCGCTCAGGTCGCCGTCGGCGATCGGCGGCTTGCCCGCGTGGTCGAGGACCAGCGGCAGGCCGGGGACGCGCTCGGCGAGCAGGATCGCCTGGGGCAGCTGGTGGGCGCGGATCAGCACGTCGTAGCCGAGTCCGCGGTCGCGTATCGCGCGCAGCCCCGACTCCACGACGGGTCGTTGCAGCCACGCGGGGTCCGGCTCGCCCTGGACGAGGTGGCGCACGGCCCGCAGGTAGGAGCCGCCGGGTCCGGCGCGCAGCGTGTCGACGATGTCGTCGATGGCGAGGGAGGTCAGATCCACCCAGCCGACGACGCCGCCGATCAGCGGTTCCCGCTCGGCCAGGGCCAACAGCTCGCGCGTCTCCGGCAGGGACGCCACGCACTGGACGACCACGGTCTGCTCCAGGGGGCGGCCCGCGATCGTGCGGGTCGCGTTCGTGCGCAGGTCGCCGATGTCGAAGGTGCGACGTATCGGCTCGTGACCCGGGTCGTCCAGCCAGGGCTGGGGCCTCCGGTCGAGATTCCACACATGATGGTGGGCGTCGACGAGCCCGGAGTGCGCGCGGTCAGACACGGGCCGCGCCCGGTCCGTCGGAGTGGACGATCATGACAGCAACTCCTGTGCAAATCAGGGAGACCAGAGCCGCTCACGAGTCACGCGACGTCGGCGGACGACGGAGTCATCGGAGGTCTGGTGTGCGGCGACTGTAGACGTCACCGGTCGGGTCGGCGATGGAGACATGGGGTGTATGAGGAGTCGACCGGGTCCAATACTGTCCGGTAACAGCCCGTCTGTCGGGTGCTGGGCGAGTGTACCCGGGACTTCCCCGCTGTGTGTCACCCCGGTCGTGGGCGATCGCGCGAGGCGCCCGGAGTCGGCGCTGTCGTGTCGCAGGCTTTCCCCGAGCCTGGCGTCCAGGCGTCCAAGAGCATGAAGGGGCAGTTCAGGAGGCATGTGGAGGGGCAGTGGGCGAGCGTCGCGCCCCCTCTTCCGCTGTGCATCGTGCCGCATGCCACAGGAATCCTGTCCATGAACTCTTGTCATCGCCGGTGACGTCGCCGTAACGTCCTCGCAGCTCGGGAAACATCCCAGCAATCGAGGGCCTCGAACGGCGATTCCGCTCCCCGACGCCGGACACCCACGCCGGAGCCCAGCTCCCGCGATCTCCCCGCCACCGCTCACCACATCAGTTGCACCGGAGGTCTCGCCATGGCGAGAGCGATCAACAGACGGCAGTTCCTGGCCGGCACCACCGCCGTCGCGGCGGCCGCGGTCGCGGGCGGCGTGTTCGGCTCAGGCCGCGCCTTCGCCGCACCGTCCACCTACACGCCCACCTGGGGCTCGGTGAACCAGCACCCGGCGTCCCCCGACTGGTTCCAGGACGCCAAGTTCGGGATCTACTTCCACTGGGGCGTCTTCAGCGTCCCGGCGTACGACAGCGAGTGGTACCCGCGCAACATGTACTTCAACGGCAGCAACGTGAACAACCACCACGTCGCCACCTACGGCACCACGACCGCATGGCCGTACCACAACTTCATCAACGGGGCGAACGACAAGGCGGGCAACTTCACCAAGTTCGCGCCGAAGCTGAAGTCCGCCGGCGGCAACTTCGACCCCGACGAGTGGGCACAGCTGTTCCTGGACGCCGGAGCGAAGTTCGCCGGGCCGGTCGCCGAGCACCACGACGGCTTCTCGATGTGGGACAGCCAGGTCAACGAGTGGAACTCGGTCGACAAGGGTCCGCAGCTCAACCTGCTGCAGCTGTTCACCGACGCCGTCCGCGCGAAGAACCTCAAACTGCTGGTGTCGATGCACCACGCCTACAACTACCTCGGCTACTTCCAGGCCGTCCCGACGCAGTCCGACCCCAGCCTGAAGAAGCTCTACGGGCAGCTGGACAAGGCCACGGAGGACCAGCTCTGGTACGACAAGCTCAAGGAAGTCATCGACCTGGCCCAGCCGGACATCATCTACCAGGACGTCCACCTGGACCAGATCGCCGAGACGCAGCTGCTGAACTTCCTCTCCTACTACTACAACCAGGCCAACTCCTGGGGTCGCGAGGTCATCGCCACCTACAAGGACGCCTTCAACAGCCACGGCGAGGTCTTCGACTACGAGCGCGGCGGCCCGGCCGACGTCACCTCGCCCTACTGGCTGACCGACGACAGCGTGTCCAGCACGAGCTGGTGCTACACCGAGGGCATCGGCTACTACACGTCGCAGCTGCTGCTCCACGCGATGATGGACCGGATCAGCAAGAACGGCACCGTCCTGCTCAACATCGCGCCGAAGGCGGACGGCACCATCCCCCAGGGGCAGCGGGACATCCTGCTGGGCATCGGCGACTACCTGAAGCGCTTCGGCGAGTCGGTGTACTCGACCCGGGCCTGGACCGCCTACGGGGAGGGGCCGACGAAGATGGGCGGCGGCACCTTCATGAACCCGAGCGCCGGCACCGCTCAGGACATCCGCTTCACCCGGAACAAGGCGAACACCGTCCTGTACGCCACGGTGCTCGGCTATCCCGGCAGCTCGCTGACCATCAAGACGCTCGGCTCCGGACGCATCAACCTGGGCTCGCTGAGCTCGGTGCAGTTGCTGGACAGCACCGCCGGCGCCTACATCAACCTCCCGAACCGCACCCAGGACGCGTCGGGGCTCCAGGTGACCCTGCCGTCGTCGGCGCCGTTCTCCGCGCCCATGTACGTGCTGAAGCTCACCTTCGCCGGCCAGATCCCCACGCTGCAGCCGGTCGACGGCGCGCTGGTCTTCGCGGACGTCAACTACAGCGGCGCCTCCGCCGCGCTCGGCCTGGGCGACTACACCGCCGACCAGTTGGACCTGCACGGGATGCCCGCGCTGAGCATCTCCTCACTGAAGCTCGCCCCCGGCCAGCAGATCGTCGCCTATTCCGGCGACAACTTCACCGGCACCCAGTGGATCTTCACCGCCGACAACGCCGACCTGCGGGTCACCGGCCAGAACGACAAGATCACCTCGCTGAAGGTGCAGTTCAACCCGGCCACTTACCTCAAGATCATCAACTACACCGACGGCCTGGCCCTGGACAGCGGCGGCAACGTCGCCGGCGGCTCCGCCCTCAAGCAGTGGCACTACTACGACAACGCCAACCTCCAGTGGCAGGCGGTCGAGGTCGGAGGCGGCTACTACAAGCTGGTCAACCGGACCAACGGCATGGTCGCCGACAGCTGGGGCGCCACCAACAACGGCGCCACCTGCAAGCAGTTGGCCTGGAACGGCCACACCAACCAGCAGTGGAAGATCACGCACCGCGGCGGCGGCCAGTACAACATCGTCAACCGCACCACGGGCAAGCTCCTGGACGGCGGCGGCAACGTCGCCGAGGGCTCCGTCACCAAGATGTGGGACTGGGGCAACAGCACCAACATGCAGTGGACCGTCAGCCCCGTCTGACCCACTCCCGGGACCCCCTACCCCGGTGCGGCGCTCGAACCGGGCCCGCACCGGGCCCCGCCGGCCCGCACCGGGCCGTGACGCATGGATGCGCCCGCCGGGCGGAAAAGCCCCTTGCGCTCCTGTTGCGCAACCGTTTTTTCCTGCGCCGTCGGCAGCGCACGCACCGCCCCGCCCAACTCCACTGAACTGCACCGACGTACGCCCCAAGATACTCGTGCGTACGTCTTGACTCACACTTCCCGCCTTTCTACCTTTCCACACAGAAAAACGTTTTCTCATCCGAGCCCGGCAGCCGGCGAACACGTCCGCGTCGTCACCGAGGGCTCCGGCCCGCGCCGGGTCACGCGAACAGGCAGAACCCCGACGCAGCCGGCCGTGCACCACGGCTACGACCGGATCGCGCGGGCCGAGCGGCTCGAAGACGCGTGTCCGGCCCGCTCCGAAGACAGACGACCCGACCACAAGTGAACAGGGATGCTCCCATGAACATGAGACAACCGCTGCGCAGGCTGAGCGCGCAGGCCGTGGCGCTGACGTTGGCCGTCACGGGCGGTGTGGCGGCCCTGGCCGCGGCGCCCGCGCAGGCCGCGAGCGGCACGATCGGCGTGACCCTGACGACGTCCGAC